>PKQU01000134.1 GCA_017577925.1 Bacillota bacterium | reverse complement strand
GGCGCCGAAGACGGCGAAGAGGACGGCCAGCCACCTCCACCCGAGCCCGCGCTCAATGTAGTACATCGGGCCGCCGGACATTTCCCCGCGGTCGTTCTGCACCCGGTACTTGATGGCGAGAACAGCCTCGGCGTACTTTGTGGCCATCCCGACGATGGCCGTGAGCCACATCCAGAACACCGCCCCGGGACCGCCCGTGGCCACCGCGGTGGCCACGCCCGCAATGTTCCCGGTCCCGATCGTCGCGGCCAAGGCCGTGGTCAACGCCTCGTAATGCGTCACATCCCCTTGCGACGAGTGGTCTTGCCTGCGCGAGAAGGCCAGCTTCAGGGCGTACGGAAGCTGCCAGAACTGGAGCAGGCGCAGGCGAATGGTGAGGAAGATGCCCGTCCCCACCAGCAGTACGAGCATCGGCGGCCCCCACACGAGGTCGCTCAGCCATGTGATCGCCTTTTCCAACGCGGCCATGTACCCCTTCCCCTCTCCTGTTTCGCGATTTGTCGACGAATTTCGTCTTTTTTCATTACAGTGGCAAGTTGCTGTGCTTCTTGGCCGGGCGGCTCTCCTGCTTGTCGCGGAGCATCTCCAGGGCCTGGATCAGCTTGAGGCGCGTTTCGCGCGGATCGATCACGTCGTCCACCATGCCGTGGGACGCGGCCACGTATGGATTGGCGAACAGACGGCGGTACTCGGCAATCTTTTGCGCGCGCGTGGCCTCGGGGTTGGGCGACTCGGCGATCTCCTTGGCAAAGATGACGTTGGCCGCCCCTTCGGGCCCCATGACGGCGATTTCCGCGCAGGGCCAGGCATACACCACGTCGGCGCCGATGGCCTTGCTGTTCATCGCCACATAGGCGCCACCGTAGGCCTTGCGCAGGATGACGGTGATCTTCGGCACCGTCGCCTCGGAATAGGCGTACAGGATCTTCGCCCCGTGGCGGATGATCCCGCCGTGCTCCTGGTTGACACCGGGGAAGAAGCCCGTCACGTCGACAAAGGTTACCAGCGGGATGTTGAAGGCGTCGCAGAAGCGAACGAAACGGGCCAGCTTGTCGGAAGCGTCGATGTCCAGCCCGCCGGCCATCACCTTGGGCTGGTTGGCCACAATCCCCACTACCTCGCCGGCGATGCGGGCCAGGCCCACGACAACATTGCGGGCAAACTGGGCATGCACCTCGAAGAAACTCCCCTCGTCGACGACGAGATCGATCACCTTGTGCACGTCGTAGGCCTTCGTCCCCTCCACGGGGACCACGTCGGCCAGCTCCTCGATCCACGCGTCGCGCTTGGTCACCGTGTAGGGCACCGCCGGCGGCCGTTCCCGACAGTTTTGCGGCAGGTACGAGAGAAGCTTGCGCACCATCTCCAGGACGTCCGATTCGCTGGGCGCGGTGAAATGGACGTTCCCGCTCTTGGTGGCGTGGACGCGGGCCCCGCCCAGTTCTTCGGCGGTGAGGCGCTCCCCGGTCACCGTCTGGATCACCTTGGGCCCGGTAATAAACATCTGGCTGGTGTTCTCCACCATGAACACGAAGTCGGTCAGCGCCGGCGAGTAGACGGCACCCCCGGCGCAGGGGCCCATGATCACGGAAATTTGCGGGATGGCGCCCGAATAAATGGCATTGCGGTAAAACACGTGCCCGTAGCCGTCGAGGGAAATGACCCCTTCCTGAATGCGGGCCCCGCCAGAATCGTTCAGCCCGATCACCGGCGCGCCGTTCTTGGCCGCCAGGTCCATGATGCGGGCGATCTTCAGGGCGTGCATCTCGCCGAGGGCCCCGCCGAACACGGTGAAGTCCTGGGCGAAGACGTACACCGGACGGCCGTGGATCTTGCCGTAGCCGGTCACCACCCCTTCGCCGGGCGCTTCCACATTGTCCATGCCGAACTGGGTGGCCCGGTGGGTGACGAAGGGATTCAGCTCGACAAAGGTATCCGGGTCGAGCAAGAGGTCGATGCGCTCACGGGCCGTCAGCTTGCCGCGGGCGTGCTGGGCAGCAATCTTCTCCTCGCCGCCGCCCAGCTCGATCTTGCGCTTGCGCTCGTACAGGTCATCGATCTTCTCATACATCGCGGCTTGGGGATCGGTCATCGTTGTCGGGTTCACCGCATCCACCTCCGACCATTGTTCGCGTTCGTTCGTGCCCTCATGCCTGTCGCTTGTGCACATCTACTTCCCCATGGGGTTCACACAGCTCAATCAGCACACCGTGGGCTGTCCGCGGATGGAGGAAAGCGATGCGGTGCCCGCCGGCGCCGGCTTTGGGCGTCTCGTGAATCAACTGAGCGTTCGCTCGCTTCAGGGCAGCAAGACGCCCCTCAATATCCTCCACCTCAAAGGCGATGTGGTGAATGCCTTCGCCGTGCGTCTCCAGGAACTTGGCCACCGGCGACGACGGGTCGGTGGGCTCCAAGAGCTCGAGGCGGCTTTCCCCGATCGCGAGAAAGGCCACGCGCACCTTTTCGCTCTCCACCGTCTCCGTGCCGAGCAGGCGAAATCCGAGCAGCTCGGTGTACGTGCGCACGGCCGCATCGAGGTTCCGCACGGCGATGGCCACGTGGGCGATTTTCTTCGGCGACGGCATGACCGGTTCCGCCGGCTTTTCGCCGCGCCGTTCCGCCACCAGCTCGCGAATACAGGATACGATCTCGCTCGTCGGCGTACCGGGGGTGAAGACACG
The DNA here is from genome assembly GCA_017577925.1 of Bacillota bacterium. GTDB lineage: Bacteria > Bacillota > Bacilli > Calditerricolales > Calditerricolaceae > Calditerricola. Next base: position 2,919 of record PKQU01000134.1, on the reverse strand, counting down.
GCGGATGCCATTTGCCTGCAGGAAGGGGATGTCCTCCTCCGGAATGGTCCCCCCGCCGATCACGGGAATGTCGTCGGCCCCCTGCTCTTTCAGAAGGCGCACCACTTCGGGGAAAAGCTCGTTGTGCGCCCCGGAAAGGCACGATAGGCCAATCACATCGACGTCTTCCTGGATCGCCGCGCTGACGATCTGCGCCGGCGTCTGCCGCAGCCCGGTGTACACCACTTCCATCCCCGCATCGCGAAGCGCCTGGGCAATGACCAGCGCCCCGCGGTCGTGACCGTCAAGCCCTGGTTTTCCAATTAGCACGCGGATCGTCTCCCGATGCATGGGTCACACCCCCTGATACTCGCCAAATTCCTCGCGCAGCACGCCGCAGATCTCCCCTACCGTGCAATAGGCGCGAACCGCATCGAGGATGTAGGGCATGAGGTTGTCTGTCCCGCGCACCGCCTTGCGGAGCGCTTCCAGGCGCTTGGCGGCGAGGGCGTTGTCGCGCGTTTGGCGCAGGCGCTCCAGCTTCGCTTTCTGCTTTTCAGCGATGGCCGGATCGACCCGCAACAGCTCCGGCTGCTTTTCGTTTTCGATGCGGAACTTGTTGACCCCGACAACCACCAGCTCGCCGGATTCGATCTTCCGTTGCGTTTCGTAGGCCGCTTTGCGGATCTCCCGCTGCGGGAAGCCCTGCTCGATGGCCGCCACCGCACCGCCCAGCTCGTCGATCTTGCGGATGTAGGCCCACGCTTCCTCCTCGATGCGGTCGGTGAGGGCCTCCACGAAGTAAGAGCCGCCCAAGGGGTCGACGGTGTCGGCGACGCCCGTCTCGTAGGCGATGATCTGCTGCGTGCGCAGGGCAATGCGCGCCGACTCCTCCGTTGGCAGGGCCAGCGCCTCGTCACGGGCATTGGTGTGCAAGCTCTGCGTGCCGCCCAGCACCGCAGCCAGCGCCTGCAACGCGACGCGTACGATGTTGTTGTCGGGCTGCTGGGCCGTGAGCGTCGAGCCGCCGGTCTGGGTGTGGAAGCGCAGCATCATCGAGCGCGGATTCTTCGCCCCGAAGCGTTCCTTCATGATCTTGGCCCACATGCGGCGCGCGGCGCGGAACTTGGCGATCTCCTCAAAGAAGTGGTTATGGGCGTTGAAGAAGAAGGCCAGGCGTGGCGCGAACTGGTCCACCTCGAGCCCCGCCGCAATGGCCGCTTCGACGTAGGCGATGGCATTGGCCAGGGTAAAGGCCACCTCCTGCACCGCCGTGGAACCGGCTTCGCGGATGTGGTAGCCGCTGATTGAGATCGTGTTCCACTTCGGCACGTGGGCGCTGCAATAGGCGAAGATGTCGGTGATGAGGCGCATCGACGGCTTGGGCGGGAAAATGTACGTGCCACGGGCGATGTACTCTTTCAGGATGTCGTTCTGGATCGTCCCGGCCAGCTTGTCGGCCGGCACGCCCTGCTTCTCGCCCACGGCGATGTACATGGCCAGCAAGATGGCTGCCGGCGCGTTGATCGTCATCGACGTGCTGACGCGGTCGAGGGGGATCCCCTCAAACAGCGCCTCCATGTCGAGCAGGGAGTCAATGGCCACCCCCACCTTTCCCACTTCGCCCATGGCCATCGGATGGTCGGAGTCGTAGCCGATCTGCGTCGGTAGGTCGAAGGCGACGGACAGCCCGGTCTGCCCCTGTTCGAGGAGGTAGCGAAAGCGGCGGTTCGTCTCTTCCGCCGTGCCAAAGCCCGCGTACTGGCGCATGGTCCAGAGCCGCCCACGGTACATCGTGGGCTGGATGCCGCGGGTAAACGGGTATTCCCCTGGGAAACCCAATTTTTCGAGATACGCTTCGTCTGGATTCTTCGGCAGGTACAGCCGCTCGACCTCGATCCCTGACAGGGTGGTGAACACGTCTTTTCGTTCGGGAACCTTTTTCAGCAGTTCCGCCGTCGTCGCTTTCCATGACGCATAACGCGTATCAAACGTATCGCCGGCCATGACCGTGTGCCACGCCCCTTCCGTCTCTTCAGTTTTTATCGAAATGAACAATGTTTTACGAAATTATGATAACACAAACCAGGTCTCTGTGGTATGTCCTCTACCGGCGGCGCTACAATAGAGGGGTAGCCGCGCCCGCCTTTCGGACGGAAAAGGAGCGCGCTGCACGAAATGGTCACAGGGAGGAGACCCCATGGACAAAGCACGCATCCGCCAATGGATATGGGACGAGCTTACCCGCACCGGTCAAGCCGCCTTTCCCAAGCCGGTCCATGGACGGATTCCCAACTTCCGCGGCGCAGCGCAGGCGGCCGCCCGCCTCCGCCAGCTCGACGTGTACCAGCGTGCCCGTGTGGTGAAAGTGGGGCCGGATGCCCCTCTGCACCCCATCCGTACCATGGTCCTACGTGACGGCAAGACCCTGTACATGCCCACCCCGCGCCTGGCCGGCGGCTTTGTCGTCCTCCGGGATGTGCCACCGGGAAAAGAGCGGAAGGCCACGTCGCTGGCCCACTTTCAGGCGTATGGGCGAGAAGTGCCCGTGACCGCCATCGAGCCGATCGATCTGGTGGTTGCAGGCAGCGTTGCCGTCGACCATCGCGGGGTACGGGTCGGAAAGGGGGAAGGCTACGGCGACCTGGAATTTGCTCTCCTCTGTGAACTGGGCAAGCTTACACCCGACACGCCAGTGGTGACCGCCGTGCACGACCTGCAGGTGGTGGACAGCCCGGATCACCCCCTCGGCATCCGCCTCCCCCACGATGACCACGACATCGCCGTCGACGTGATCGTCACGCCCACCCGCGTCATCCACACAAAAAACCGGCCGCCGCAGCCCTCCCGCATCGATTGGGAGAAGCTCGGCGACCGGCTGGAACAGCTCAAGCCCCTGGCGGAATGGCGGCGGCTGCAGGGAGACACCGCGTCGTGAGG
>PKQU01000133.1 GCA_017577925.1 Bacillota bacterium | reverse complement strand
ACCGGCGGCGTGGCCGGCGAGGACATCACCCAAGGTCTGCCGCGCGTGCAGGAGCTGTTTGAAGCGCGCAACCCGAAGGGGCAGGCCACGATCACCGAGATCGACGGCGAAGTGGTCGACATCCGCGAGGTGAAGGATCGCCGCGAGGTGGAGATCAAGGGCGAAGCGGAGACCAAGGTGTACAATATCCCCTACGGCGCCCGCCTCAAGGTGACGGAAGGGCAGAAGGTGGAGGCCGGCGACGAGCTGACGGAAGGGCCGGTGGATCCGAAGGAGATCCTCAAGGTCAAGGGCCTGAGCGCGGTGCAGAACTACCTGCTGCAGGAAGTGCAGCGGGTCTACCGCATGCAGGGCGTGGAGATCAACGACAAGCACATCGAGGTCATGATCCGGCAGATGCTGCGCAAGGTGCGCATCACCGACGCCGGCGACACCAACCTTCTGCCGGGTTCTTACGTCGACATTCACGAGTTTGAGGCGGAGAACAAGAAGGTGTTCCAGGAAGGCGGCATGCCGGCCGTGGCGCGTCCCGTTCTCCTCGGCATTACGAAGGCCTCGCTGGAGACGGAATCGTTCCTGTCGGCGGCCTCCTTCCAGGAGACGACGCGCGTGCTCACCGACGCGGCGATCAAGGGCAAGCGCGACGAGCTCCTCGGGCTCAAGGAGAACGTGATCATCGGCAAGCTGATCCCGGCCGGGACGGGCATGGCCCGCTACCGGAACGTGAAGATCAAGACCGTTGCCGACACGTCGACCGACGCGTCCCAACGGGAGAACGAGGCGAACAAGGAGCCGGTGGCCGCCGAATAACGTGCGGTCGTTGGGAGCGCGGCATTGCGCTACCGCGCTCCCGGCTCCGCTTGCTTGACAGGGATGGGGACGCCGTGTTACGATAGCTGGTGTGCCTAGAACCTGTTTGCTTGGGGGATGACCGCATGTCGTACGAGAAGGTCAGACAGGCCAAGGCCGTGACCGTGGGCACCAAGCAGACGAGGAAGGCCATCGAAAAGGGCGAGGCGCTCGAGGTCTTTGTGGCTACCGACGCCGAGTCGCACGTGACGGAACCGATCATCGCCCTGTGCAAGCTGAAGGGGATTCCGGTGCGTTACGTGGACTCGATGCGTGCGCTCGGTGAGGCCTGTGGCATCGACGTAGGTGCGGCTGCGGTCGCCATCATAAAGGAGCGGTGAGCGGTTTTGCCGGGGCGAGCTCGCCTCGCTCCGGCAAAGCTTTTCGTTTCCTTTGTGATGATCCGCCTGGAGCTGTGGGCTTGTGACGGTCCGTTCGAGGGCCCATTCTGGAAGGAGGTGCAGTCATGCCGACGATCAACCAGTTGGTGCGCAAGGGGCGCCAGAAGAAGATTGAAAAGTCCAAGTCGCCGGCGCTGCAATACGGGTACAACAGCTTCCGCAAGCAGCTCATCCCCCTGCCGTCTCCGCAAAAGCGCGGCGTGTGCACCCGCGTGGGGACGATGACGCCGAAGAAGCCGAACTCGGCGCTGCGGAAGTACGCCCGTGTACGGCTCAGCAACGGCATCGAAGTGACGGCGTACATTCCCGGCGAAGGCCACAACCTGCAGGAACACAGCGTTGTGCTGGTGCGCGGGGGCCGTGTGAAGGACCTGCCGGGTGTGCGCTACCACATTGTGCGCGGCGCGCTGGACGCGGCCGGCGTGCAAAACCGCAAGCAAGGCCGCTCCAAGTACGGCACCAAGCGTCCGAAAGAGAGCAAGAAGTGACGGCTGGTAGACAGTTGATCCGCTAGAAAAGGAGGGGAAGGGTTATGCCTCGCAGAGGTCCGGTACCCCGTCGCGACGTCGACCCCGATCCGATTTACAACAGCAAGCTGGTGACGAAGCTGATCAACAAGCTGATGATTGACGGGAAGAAGTCGAAGGCGCAGAAAATCCTGTACGAGGCCTTTGAGATTGTTCGCCAGCGCACGGGGAAAGACCCCATGGAAGTGTTTGAGCAGGCCCTCAAGAACGTCATGCCCGTCCTGGAGGTTCGGGCACGTCGTGTTGGCGGTGCCAACTACCAAGTGCCGATGGAAGTCCGCCCGGAGCGCCGCGTGTCGCTCGGTCTGCGCTGGCTCGTGCAGTATGCGCGCCTGCGCAACGAGAAGACAATGCAGGAGCGCTTGGCGGGTGAGATCCTCGACGCGGCGAACAACACGGGCGGCGCGGTGAAGAAGCGCGAGGACACGCACAAGATGGCCGAAGCGAACCGCGCGTTCGCCCATTACCGCTGGTAACGGCGTCTGGATCCTAACCGCGAGAAAGGAGCTAAACCCATGAGCCGACCATTCCCGTTGGAGAAGACGCGAAACATCGGCATCATGGCGCACATTGACGCCGGGAAGACGACGACGACCGAGCGGATCCTCTACTACACTGGCCGCGTGCACAAGATCGGCGAAACGCACGAGGGTTCGGCGACGATGGACTGGATGGAGCAGGAGCAGGAGCGCGGGATTACGATTACGTCCGCCGCGACGACCTGCCAGTGGAAGGGCCATCGCATCAACATCATCGACACGCCCGGGCACGTCGACTTCACGGTGGAAGTGGAGCGTTCGTTGCGTGTGCTGGACGGGGCGATCGGCGTCTTCTGCGCCAAGGGCGGGGTGGAGCCCCAGTCCGAAACGGTGTGGCGCCAAGCTGATAAGTACGGCGTTCCCCGGATCGCCTACGTCAACAAGATGGACATTGTCGGCGCCGATTTCTTCCGCGCCGTCGAGCAAATGCGCGAACGCCTGAACGCCAATGCCGTGCCGATTCAGCTGCCGATCGGTAAGGAGGACACCTTCGAGGCGATCATCGACCTCATCGAGATGAAGGCCATCTACTGGCTCGACGAACTCGGCCGCCAGTACGAGATCCGGGAGATCCCCGATGAATACAAGGAGCAGGCCGAGGAATGGCGCAACAAGCTCCTTGAGGCGGTGGCCGAGCTCGACGATGAGCTGATGATGAAGTACCTCGAAGGGGAAGAGATCACCGTCGAGGAGATCAAGCGGGCGCTGCGCAAAGGGGTGTGCGAGGTCAAGATCACCCCGGTGCTGTGCGGTTCCTCCTACCGCAACAAGGGCGTGCAGCTGCTCCTTGATGCGGTGGTCGACTACCTGCCGTCGCCGCTGGATATCCCGCCGGTGAAGGGCGTGCTGCCGGATTCCGAGCAGGAAGCGGTCCGCAAGGCCGACGACAACGAACCCTTCGCGGCGCTGGCCTTCAAGATCATGACCGACCCGTATGTCGGGAAACTCACCTTCTTCCGGGTGTATTCCGGTGTGCTCAACGCCGGTTCCTACGTGCTGAACGCCACGAAGGGCAAGCGTGAGCGGATCGGCCGCATCCTGCAGATGCACGCCAACCATCGCGAGGAGATCTCGGCTGTGTACGCCGGGGACATCGCCGCTGCGGTGGGCCTGAAGGACACCACCACCGGCGACACGCTGTGCGACGAGAAAAACCCGATTATCCTCGAGTCGATGGAGTTCCCGGAGCCGGTGATCTCCGTGGCCATCGAGCCCAAGACCAAGGCCGACCAGGACAAGATGGCCACCGCGCTGGGGCGTCTGGCCGAGGAAGACCCGACCTTCCGCTTCTACACCGACGAGGAGACGGGACAGACGATCATCGCCGGGATGGGCGAGCTGCACCTGGAGATCATCGTCGACCGCTTGCAGCGGGAGTTCAAGGTCGAGGCCAACGTCGGCAAGCCGCAGGTTGCCTACAAGGAGACCTTTACCCAGTCGGCCAAGTGTGAAGGGAAGTTCATTCGCCAGACGGGTGGCCGCGGGCAGTACGGGCACGTGTGGATCGAATTCGAGCCGCTGCCGCGCGGGTCGGGCTTCGTTTTCGAAAACAAGATCGTCGGCGGTGTCGTGCCGAAGGAATACGTGCCGGCCGTTCAGGCGGGTCTCGAGGAGGCCATGCAGAACGGCGTGCTGGCCGGCTACCCGATCATCGACATCAAGGCCACCCTCTTCGACGGGTCGTACCACGAGGTCGACTCCTCGGAGATGGCCTTCAAGATCGCCGCTTCCCAGGCCCTGAAAGCGGCGAAGGACAAGTGCGCGCCGGTGCTCTTGGAGCCAGTGATGAAGGTGGAAGTGGTGGTTCCCGAGGAGTACATGGGCGATGTCATCGGCGACATCAACGCCCGCCGCGGTCGCGTGGAGGGTATGGAGCCGCGCGGCAACGCCCAGGTGATTCGTGCCATGGTGCCGCTGGCCGAGATGTTCGGCTATGCCACGGCGCTGCGCTCCAAGACCCAGGGTCGCGGCACGTACACGATGATCTTCGACCACTACGAGGAAGTGCCGAAGAACATCGCCGACCAAATCATCAACAACCGGGCGAAGTAACCCTATTTCCCTCTTTTCTGTCACCCGCGAAAGGGATACAATGAGGGTGGTTTGAACCACCCTCGTCCCCCTCTTCAAATCACAACCAATCACAACCAAAACAAGGGTTAAGGAGGCTTGTCTGTATGGCGAAGCAAAAGTTTGAACGGACGAAACCCCACGTCAACATCGGGACGATCGGCCACGTTGACCACGGGAAAACGACGCTGACCGCGGCGATCACCACGGTTCTGGCGCGCTTTGGCCGTGCGCAAGCCACCGCGTACGACCAAATCGACAAGGCGCCGGAAGAGCGTGAACGCGGGATCACGATTTCCACGGCCCACGTCGAGTACGAAACGGAAAACCGCCACTATGCGCACGTGGACTGCCCGGGTCACGCCGACTACGTGAAGAACATGATCACCGGTGCGGCGCAAATGGACGGCGCCATCCTCGTCGTGTCGGCGGCCGACGGTCCGATGCCGCAAACCCGTGAGCACATCCTCCTGGCCCGTCAGGTCGGTGTTCCGTACATCGTCGTGTTCCTGAACAAGGTCGACATGGTGGACGACGAGGAGCTGCTCGACCTCGTCGAAATGGAAGTGCGTGATCTCCTGTCCCAATACGAATTCCCGGGCGACGAGGTGCCGGTCATCCGCGGTTCCGCGCTGAAGGCCCTCGAAGATCCGGAAGGTCCGTGGGCGGAAAAGATCCTCGAGCTGATGAAGGCCGTCGACGAGTACATCCCGACGCCGCAGCGTGAGGTTGACAAGCCGTTCCTCATGCCGATTGAGGACGTCTTCACGATCACCGGTCGCGGTACGGTGGCCACGGGTCGTGTCGAGCGCGGGACGCTGAAGGTTGGCGACGAAGTGGAGATCGTAGGCCTGCGCGATGAAATCAAGAAGACCACGGTCACCGGTGTCGAGATGTTCCGCAAGATCCTCGACCAAGCCGAAGCCGGCGACAACATCGGTGCCCTGCTGCGCGGCGTGGACCGCAAGGAAGTGGAGCGCGGCCAAGTGCTGGCCAAACCCGGCACGGTGAAGCCGCACACCAAGTTCAAGGCGGAGGTCTATGTCCTGACGAAGGAGGAAGGCGGTCGCCACACGCCGTTCTTCAACGGCTATCGTCCGCAGTTCTACTTCCGCACGACGGACGTCACGGGCACGATCAAGCTGCCGGAAGGCGTGGAAATGGTCATGCCCGGCGACAACGTCAACTTTGAAGTGGAACTGATCGCCCCGATCGCCCTCGAAAACGGGACGCGCTTCGCTATCCGCGAAGG
>PKQU01000132.1 GCA_017577925.1 Bacillota bacterium | reverse complement strand
ACGCGCACCAGAGAGGCGATCAGCGCCCGCTCGTAGTAGTCTTCCGCCGCGTGGTAGAACTGGTGAAACACTGCGGGGACGATGAGCGCGAAGGGGGAGCCGTTTACCAGCAGGGCGATCTTGCCCTCAAGCAGGTGGGCGGCCACCTTGTCCGGACGCTCGGTGGCCTGCACCTGGGGAAACGGCGACCAGCTGGCGTCTTCAATCAGTTCCTCGAGGTAGCCGGAGTCGAGAATGCCGTCGATGTGGAGGTTGTCGAGGCGTTGTTTTAGTTCGGCCAGCGCCTGGAGGTTGACGATGCCGTCGATGTAAAGGATGTAGACGTCGGTTTGGGTGCGCTGCCCAAATACCCGCCGCTCTACACGCAGGTCCGGATCGCGCAAGCGGGCGCGCAGCAGGCCCAGGTTGACGTGCGCGTTTTCCAGCAGCCCTTCCCGTGGTCCGCGCACCGCCGATTCCGTGCTGGGCTCCTCAACCGAACGCTTCTCCCATCCCTTAATGTCAACAGCCACGGCGCGGCTGGCGCCCTGCAGAAACAGGATCGCGTATCCCGATAGGAGGGCGCGCAGCGCGTCGGCCATCCGGTCCACCTCGCGAAGGCTCCCCACTTCCAGCAGGTCCCGCAGCTTGGCAGCGCCCACGTACGGCTCCGCACCGCCCCCGTACTCGCCCAGCAGCGGTTCGAGAACGTGTTCGTTCAGGTGGCGTGCGTCGACCAGCACCTCAATGTACACAACGGCAGCCGGTGTTTTTCCGTGAATATGCAGGTGACGCACCTGGAGATCCGGTGGATTCCCCAGCCAATCCCGGATGCGCGCCACGTTTACGTTGACGCGCGTGTGCACGGGGGTATCCTCGGCGCGGACTTCGATTTTCTGCTCAAAGTACGCGCGAACCTCGGGACGCTCCGTCAGCGCCTGCTTTTTCCGCTTGCGCTTTCCTTTCCACATGGCCCGCAACCTCCCACCGGCTCCTTGTTCTTCTGATACCCGTTTGCCGGGAGAAACATGCAGAAGCGGCAGCGGAGAGGCGTGAGCGGCAAGATGTGATACAATGATGGCGAAAACGCGGTCGAGGAGGCGAAGAAAGGCGATGGGCGCCTGGGCACGCCTCGACCCCTTGCATTGGCTGGTGTTGCGGGTGGCTTCCGGGATGGCGGGCGAACGGACGGCCACGGCGGTGTGGCGCGTGCTGGCAGGGCACCGCGGCATCCAGACTGTCCAGGACGTGTGCTGGTACGGGCTGCGCCGATATTACGCCGTGGTGGACGGGACCGAGGGAGAGGCGGTGCGGCGCCGGCTGCGCGAGCTGGTGGCGTGGGGCTACCTTGACGAGGGCGGACGTGCCGACGGCGGCCGCCGTTCCATAACGGTTACGGACGCGGGGGCGCGTGCCCTGCGCGAGGCTCCTGCCGGCGCCGCCGTCGACGCGGTGCTCGTGACATGGGACGGACTGCGCGACGAGCGCGCCTGGCGTGTGCTCTACCCGCGACTGCTGCTTGCGGTGCAGACGCTGTCCCACTTGGTGCGGGGACAAACCGCCTTTGTTCCTGTGGTCCGCGCCATCGATGCCCAGGCATGGGTGCGGGCGCTGCTCGCCGGCCGTTCGGTGGCGGGCTGTGCCGCGCAGCTGCGCGCCGAGCTGGAGCAGGTCCTCGACGGGCTGCCGCCTCGTCTGGCCGACATGCTCGTGGCCTCCTTTTCCGGTTGCGGTCTGAGCGGGGCCACGGCGCAGCAGCTGGCCGCACACGCAGGGGCATCGCCGGTGCTGGTGCGGGCGGCGTTGCGGGTGGCGGTGGCCCGCGTGCAGGAGGCGGCACGGAGGGAGCCCAGGCGTTTTCCCTTGCTGCACAACATGGCCGAACCGCGGCCGTGTGAGGGGCTTTCCGCGTCGGCGGAAGCGACGCGCGCCCTCCTCCTGCGCGGACTGGATCCGGAGGAGGTGGCCCGCCGCCGGGGCCTGCGCCTGGCCACGGTGGAAGACCACGTGGTGGAGATCGCCTTGCGCGATCCGACATTTGACATCTTTCGCTTCCTGGACCGCGCCACCCATGAAGCGGTGTGGGCGGCACGGTGCCGACTCGGAACTGTCCGGTTGCGGGCGATCCGCGATGCCCTCGGTGGCACCGTGTCCTATTTTGCCATCCGCCTGGCGCTAACCCGCCCGCCGCGTGCGCGGGCCGGAGGTGAAAGCGTGGCGGTGCCGGCAACACAGTGGGGAATGAGCGGGGGGATGGGGAAAGGGTGAACCGAGCCGACCTGTGCGCGGCGCTGGAGCGCCACTTCGGGTACCGCGCCTTTCGCCCGGGGCAGGCCGAGCTGATCGAGGCCGTGCTCGCCGGCCGGGACGCCCTGGGCGTGCTGGCCACGGGAAGCGGAAAGTCCCTCTGCTACCAGCTGCCGGCGCTGTTGCTGAATGGGGTGTGCGTTGTCGTTTCGCCCCTCATCGCCCTGATGGAGGATCAGGTTGCCGCGCTGCGCGCCCGCGGCTTTCGCGGCGTGACGGCGCTGCACAGCGGGCTGGACCCCGCTGAGCGGCGGCGTCGGGAGGAGCGGCTTTTCGCCGGCGCGTACCGACTGGTGTACGTGTCGCCGGAGCGGCTGGTGCAGCCCGCCTTTGCGCAGCGCCTGGCGCGCGCGGGGGTCTCCCTTTTCGTCGTCGACGAAGCCCACTGCATCTCCCAGTGGGGCCATGAATTCCGACCCGATTACCTGCGCCTCGGCCAGGTGGTTCATGCCTTGGGCCGTCCTCCGACGCTGGCCCTGACGGCCACCGCCCCTCCGCCGGTGCAGGAGGACATTGTCGCCGTGCTGAAGATGCGCGACCCGGTGCGCGTCATCCTGCCGGTTAACCGTGACAATCTGGCCTTTGATTGCGTGCCGGTTGAGGGCGAAGCCCAGAAGCAGGCCGTCCTGGCCGAACGGCTTGCTCGCCTGGCCGGGCCCGGTATCGTGTACGTGGCTACGCGCGAGGCGGCGGAAGCTTTCTGCACGTGGTTTTCCCGCCGCGATGGGCGGCCGGCGGCGTATTTCCACGGCGGCATGCCCGCCGACGAGCGGGCGCGAATTCTGGAGCAGTTTCGCGCCGGCGAGCTGTTTGTGGTGTTCGCCACCAACGCCTTTGGCATGGGCATCGACAAGCCCGATGTGCGCTTCGTCCTGCACGCCCACGCGCCGGCGTCCCTGGAAGCCTACGTGCAGGAAGCGGGGCGTGCCGGCCGCGACGGCGCGCCGGCCTATGCCTGCCTGCTGTACGACCGGGCCGACCTGGCGTTGCAGCAGCGACTGGTGGTGAGCGAGTATCCCGCCGAAGGCGCCCTGGTTCCGCTTCTGGCCCGTCTGCGCGCGCAAGGGGAAGGTGCCGCATGCCTGGATGAAGTCGACGACCCGGAAATGCGGCATCTCTCCGCGGTGGTGGCCCAGCTGGAGCTGACGGGGGCGATGGCCTACGACCCCGCTACCGGCACGTGGACGTGGCAGGACGCCAAGGCCGATCTGGATGGCCTCGCCAAACAGGTAGCCCGCCGCCTGCGCGCGCGCAGGGCGGACCGCTTGCGGCGCCTTCGCGCGCTGGCGGCTTGGGCGGAGGGCGAGGGCTGTCGGCGCGCCGCGCTGGACCGCTATTTCGGTTCGCCGGGCGGCGAGAAGCCGGCGGCGTGCTGCTGGGCGTGCGGGGTGGACTGGACGGCCTACGCCGATGCGGCCGGTGCGGCATCGTGGGGCAAGCGAACCGCACCGATGGGGTGGCGGCAGCGCCTGGCCCAGCTTTTGCCGGTGACGCCGGCGGCCACGTGATCGCCTCCGTGGTCTGGCTGCGCCGTTTCCGCAAACCGGCTCACCCCGAGCGAACGGCGCGGGGAAAACCGTATCGCAGCGAAGGGAGTGGGAGAATGCGCATGCACAAGATGTGGATTGCCGGTTCCTGGTGCGACAGCGAAGACGGCCGTACCTTTGCGGTGACCGATCCCGCGACGGGCGATGTGATCGGGGAGGTGCCCGATGCCACCGAAGCCGATGTGCGGCGGGCGGTGGAGGCAGCATACCGGGCCTTTCCCGAATGGGCCGGCCTTCCTGCGCGCAAGCGGGCCGACGTACTGCATGCGTGGTACCAGCGCATTCTCGAGCACCAAGAGGACCTCGCCCGCCTGCTGACACGCGAGCAGGGCAAGCCCCTTGCCGAGGCGCGCGGCGAGATTGCGTATGCCGCGCAGTTTGTCTTGTGGTACGCCGAGGAAGCCAGCCGCGTGTACGGATACACGGTGCCGGCGTCGTCGCCGCGCAAACGCATTCAGGTGCTGCGCCAGCCGGTCGGCGTGGTGGCGGCCATCACACCGTGGAACTTCCCCGCAGCCATGGTGACGCGCAAGGTGGCCCCGGCCCTTGCTGCCGGTTGCACGGTGGTGCTCAAGCCGGCCGAACAGACACCGCTCACCGCCCTTGCCCTGGCCCGGCTGCTCGACGAGGTGGGCCTGCCCGCCGGCGTGGTAAACGTGGTGACCGGCGAGCCGGAGCGCATCGGCCGCGTGCTCTTGCGGGACGAGCGCGTGCGTAAAATCACCTTTACCGGCTCGACCGAAGTGGGCAAGTACCTGATGCGTGAAGCGGCGGCGCAGGTGAAGCGCATCTCGCTGGAGCTGGGCGGACATGCGCCGTTCCTCATCTTTGACGACGCCGACCTGGATGCGGCGGTCAAGGGCGTGGTGGCGAGCAAGTTCCGCAATGCCGGGCAGACGTGCATCTGCGCCAACCGCATCCTTGTCCACCGCAGCGTCTACGACGCGTTTGTGGCGCGCTTTGTCGACGCCGTGCGCAGCCTGAAGGTGGGCCACGGCCTGGAGGAAGGCGTCGACATCGGGCCCCTGGTCGACGAAGCGGCGGTGGAAAAGGTGCTCGCCCAGGTGGCCGACGCGCGGGCCAAGGGCGCATCGGTGGTCGTGGGTGGCCATCGGCTAACCGAGGGGGCCTACGGGCGCGGGCATTTCGTGGCCCCCACGGTGCTGACCGACGTCGATGAGACGATGGCCGTATGGCAGGAGGAGACCTTTGGTCCCGTGGCGCCGGTGACGGTGTTTGACGACGAAGCCGACGCGATTGCCAGGGCCAACCGTTCCCGGTACGGGTTAGCCGCCTATGTGTACACGCAGAGCTTATCGCGCGCCGTGCGCGTTTCCGAACAATTGGAGTACGGCATCGTCGGGGTAAACGACCCCGTTCCGTCGGTACCCCAGGCCCCCTTTGGCGGATGGAAGGAGTCGGGCATCGGGCGCGAGGGCGGACGCGAGGGCATCGAGGCCTTCCTGGAGACCAAGTACGTATCGTTCGGCATCTAACGGCGACCTCCGGGGTTCTGTTCATGTTGCGGCGACCTCCCCCGCGACAGTGGCTGGGCTGCCCCGGTTGCGCATAAACATGGGAACGATACGAAGCACGTGGGCACCGGCGGGTCGGCTCGACCCGGACCGGGGCAGGGGGAGGAGACCGCATGTACGGGCGTTCGTTTCTCCTCATGATCGGTGGGTGGTTCTTGGGCCGCCTGGCCGACGCGTTTCTCGACGCCGGAGGTCCGGCCGTGACAGCAGCCACGGCGGAAGACTGGTTGGGCGCATGGCTGGTGAACCCTACGCAGCTGACCCTCGGTGTGGCCATCGCCGCGCTGGCCGCGTACCTCATGTTTCGGGCGCTGCGCATGCTGTGGGCGTTGCGGCGGCCCGGCGGTCTTGGCCATCACCTGGCCGTGCTCCTGCTTGCCGGGTTTGCCTGCTTCGTGCTGGCCGTCCAGTTCCAGCGAATGGAGACCACGATGACCGTCGTGTGGAGCTTCCTCGTCTGTGGCCAAATCGTCCGGTCGGTGTCGGTCTTTCGCCAGCGAAAGCGGCTTTCGGACGCGTTTCGCCGCGGCGGGCCACCCC
>PKQU01000131.1 GCA_017577925.1 Bacillota bacterium | reverse complement strand
CCGGGGAAAAGGGTGCGGCCCGTTTCGTGAAGGGAAACGGTGAGCACGTCGGGGTCGTCGTAAAAGGCCCACTGCACGCCGTCGCCGTGGTGGGCGTCGGTGTCGAGATACAGCACGCGCGCGCCGTAGTGGCGGCGCAGCCAGGCGATGGCTACGGCGCAGTCGTTGTAAATGCAAAACCCGGACGCCCGTCCGCGCAGGGCATGATGGAGTCCGCCTGCCAGGTTGACGGCGTGATCGGCCTTCCCTTCCATCACCCATTCCGCGGCGAGCAGCGTGCCGCCCACGGCCAACGCCGCCGCCTCGTGCATGCCGGCAAAGGCGGGATTGTCCTCGGTGCCGATGTTGTAGGCCAGGTAGGCCTCTGGGGTTCCCGGGTTTTCCGATGCCCGCTTCACGGCGTCGATGTACGTGGACTCGTGGGCCAGCTGCAGCTCGTCGTCGGTGGCCACCCGTGGGGCGATGATCTGTCCGGGGGCGATCAGCCCCCATTCCTGCAGCAGATCGACGGTGAGGACAAGCCGGCGTTGGTCGAAGGGGTGGTCGGAATGGAAGCGGTAGGCGAGGCAGTCGGGACTGTAGATGAAGACCGACCGATGGGTCATGGCGATCCTCCTTCGGTGTGTCACCAGATCGTTCGGTTTTGAAAGCGCAGGCGGTCGAAGGTGGCCACCGCTTCCAGGGGGACGTTTTTGCCGATGCGCACCATCAGGCAGTTGGCCGGATGGGCGCAGATTTCCGGATCGTCGGTGGCCATCCACACCAACCCGGCACTGCCCATCACCTTTTCCATCACCCGGCGGTACGCCCACACGTCGAGGCCGGTTCCCTTCAGGTCCCAGTGCCAGTAGTACTCCGTCGTCAGCACAATGTAGTTCTCCATGAACTCGTCGAGAAACGCGACGCGCAGGAGCGTTTTGGCCAGGCCCCCGTGGCGGTAAGGGGGAGCGACCTCGATGGCCCCGAGTTCGAGCAAGCAGTCGATTCCGCCCTGTGCCCAGCGTTCAAAGGGATCGGGATAGTGAAAGGTGACGTATCCGACCACGGTGTTGGCGCGGCGGGCGACGATCACGCGTCCCTCGGGCAGCGCGGCGATCTCCATCAGGGCCTGGTGTTGTTTTGCGGGCGGACGGAAGGCGACAAGGCCGTCATCCAGGCGAAAGGTTGCGAGGACGTCGGGAGATACGGGGCCTTCTACCCGCAGCGTCCCACGGGGATGCGGCCAGTCGATCCCGTGGTAGGTTTTGATGTGCTCCACAGCAATCTCTCCTTGAGGGTTAACGTTGGCCCGCGCCGCCGCTGGTCTCTTCCCCAGCGGCCTCCGCCGCAGCCGGCCCATCGCCCCGGACGGGGGTCAGGGCAATGGCCCGGTTGTGGAGGAGGGCAGGGGGATGGACCTCTGATTGAATTCCGAACATTATGAACAAACAAACATGCTGGCCTGTTCCTGCAGTACGGACAAACTGCCGCTCTGACCGAGGGCGCGTACCACAGCCGACGTCTTCGGGATACGGGCGAGGTCCCCCTTCCATGCTGCGCGGGCCTCCGGTCGGTGTTTCCCATGCCTCCGTCAGGGCTGTTTGCCTTCATCCCCAGCGGAGGGCTCTCCTTTTAGCATACCGTTTTGACGGGTTTCGGCAACCTCGGATTGCCCGTACCGTTCTGGACGGGCGGCGCCGTTGGGCGCCGGAGGCGGAGCGGGGCCGAGGTGAAGTTGCGCGAGGATCCGGGTATACCGATTTGCATCCGCCAGGCTGGGGAACAGACGGGAACCGATGTAGGCGACGGCAAAGCTGAGCGGTACGGTGAAGAGGGCCGGGTTCGTTGGCGACAGGAGGGGCGCGGCGGCGTCGCGGAAGACGGGATAGCCGGAGCGGGAGCTGAGAACAACAAAGGCGATCGGCGCCAGTGTGCCGGCCAGCAGGCACCAGGTGGCGCCGCGGGCCGTCAAGGGGCGCCAGTAGAGTGTCAGCACGAGAACGGGAAAATGGGCCGAGGCGGCCAGGGAAAAGATCAGCGCGACGAGCCCGGCGGCGTTGGCGTCCCGGAATTGCAGGGCCAGCAGGATCGCGATGAAGGCCACGCCGACAGCCGCGCCCCGTGCCACCCGCATCTGGGCCGCATCGGAGACCGCCCCCCGGCGGAGGACGTGTCCGTACACGTCGTGGGCGAAGGAAGAGGAGGCGGCGATGACCACGCCGCAGACGACGGCGAGGATGGTGGCGAAGGCGATGGCGGCGACAAAGGCCATGAGAAAGTCGCCGCCAAGGACCTGGGCCAGCAGGGGAACGGTCAGGTTACCGGTCGGGTCGGCATCCTTTAGCGCGTTCCAGCCGACAAACCGCACGGCGCCGATGCCGAGGAGGGCCGTCATCAGGTAGAAGCTGCCGACCACAAGCGTGGCGGTGAGGACCG
Source organism: Bacillota bacterium (assembly GCA_017577925.1). Classification (GTDB taxonomy): domain Bacteria; phylum Bacillota; class Bacilli; order Calditerricolales; family Calditerricolaceae; genus Calditerricola. Next base: position 3,506 of record PKQU01000131.1, on the reverse strand, counting down.
AGCGGCGGGCTGTTGGGGCGTCCCGGACGGTCAGGCAGCGAACAAGGATATGGGGCAGGCCGGCCGTTCCCAGTACCAGAGCCAGGCTGAACGAGAGCAAATCAAGGGGGCGCGCAAAGAGGTTGCGGGGGTTGAGGAAGGCCTCGCCCCATGGCGTGGCCCGGGACGCGTAGGCAAGCAGTGCGGCCAGGTCCCACTCGATGCGGGCCAGGATGATCAAGCAGACCATAGCCGTGCCGGTGACAAGGAGAACAGCTTTGACGATCTGCACCCACGACGTGGCCATCATCCCGCCAAACACGACATAGAGGGTCATGAGCAGGCCGACGGCGAGCACCGACGCGGAATACGGCGCGCCGAGAAGCAAGTTTAGGAGCAACCCGGCGGCCACGAGCTGCGCCACCATGTACAGGATGGAAATGAACACGGTGCTCAGCCCGAGCAGCAAGCGAAGGGACAGGAGAGGGAACCGGGCGCAGACCACGTCGGCCAGGGTGAAAGTGCCGAGGTTGCGCACCGGCTCGGCCACCAGTAGGAGCAGCACCAGGTAGGAGGCCAGAAAGCCGATGGCGTAGAGAAACCCGTCAAATCCGTAGAAGGCGATGGTGCCGGTGATGCCGAGGAAGGAGGCGGCGCTGATATAGTCGCCGGCGATGGCCAGGCCGTTCTGCAGGCCGGTCAGCTGGCCCCCGGCCGTGTAGTAGTCGCGGGTGGAGGCGGTCTGCTTGGCCGCCCAGTAGGTGATGAGCAGCGTGCCGACGACGATGGCGAGAAAGAAGAGGAACGTGCTGACGCTCATCGGTTCACCTTCCTCGTTCCCCTTACAGGTGGAAACGCTGCAGCAGCGCTTTCGCCGCCGCACGGCTGACGGGGATGCGCGTTCGCTTTGCATCGTTGACGACGAGGTAGTAGGTGCCGTGCGCCCCGGGGCGAATCTCCTCCACGTGGTTCAAATTGACCAGGTAGGAGCGGTGGGGGCGGAAGAAATGGTACGGCTTGAGCCTGACCTCCAGTTCGTTCAACGTGATTTTAGCGGTATACGTGTTGTGGGTGCTGTGGAGTTTCACCTGGCGCACGTCCCGCTCCACATAGAGAATGGCTGCCGGATCGACGACGATGAGGCGCTCGCCGTCCTCAAGGAGGAGCTTATCCATTTTCGGCTCGGCCTCAGGGGGATTGTGGACGTTCCGCGCCGCGTCGCTTCGCCGCTTGAGTTCGGCCCGCACCCGCCGCAGGGCTTCGGCGAGCTGGGCCTCGCTATAGGGCTTGAGCAGGTAATCGACGGCCTGCAGGCGGAAGGCTTCCACCGCGTAATGGTCGTAGGCGGTGGTGAAGACGATCAGAGGTGGATCTGTGCGGGCGGCCAACTGGCGAGCGGCCAACATCCCGTCGAGGTCCGGCATGTGGATGTCGAGAAAGATTACGTCCGGCTTGTGTTTCTCGTACTGTTCCAAGAGCTCCCGCCCATTGGTTGCGCTGGGAAGGAGGATGAGATCGGAATGCGCCTTGAGGAGGTACTCCAGTTCTTCCCGAGCCAGCTTTTCGTCTTCGGCGATCATCACCTTGATGGCCATGGGCGTTCCCTCCCGCGGATGGCGTCGTGTTGTGGGGGCTCTCGGCGTAGGGAATCGGAGGATTCGCCTGACGGGCGCGGCACGTCGCTGGTGGGGAGGTGCGGCACGCGGAAGGACACGCGGCACCCCCCTTCCGGCTTGTTTTCGATGTGCAGGGCGGCGCGCTCGCCAAAAAGGGTGACGAGGCGCTGGTTAACGTTGTAGAGGCCGATGCCGTTGCCCGGCGTGTTGGGAAGCGGAACGCGTCCCAGGCGGGGCAGGAGGTCTTCCGAGATGCCCGTGCCGTTGTCCTCGACGACGATGGCCACGTGGTCCGGGTGGGGGGTGACGGTGATGAGGAGCTGTCCTCCCGCCGTTTTGTTTTTGAGCCCGTGCTGGATGCTGTTTTCTGCCAGCGCCTGAAGGGTGAGGGGTGGTACGTACGCAGTAGGCGGGACGGCTTCGGCCCGCAAATCGACGTGAAGGCGGTCGGCAAAGCGCACCTGGACGATATCCAGATAGGTCTTCACGTGCTCCAATTCCTGTGCCAGGGGCACGAGGGTTTGAGACAGGATGCTCAGGTTGGTGCGTAGAAATTGGGCCAGCTTAAGCGTGATCTCCCGCGCTTTGGGGGGATCGACGCGAATCAGCGACACGATGGAGTGGAGCGTGTTGAACAAGAAATGCGGGTTGACCTGGGCCTGCAAGAGCCGCAGCTCAGCCTCCCGCATCAGGTCGCGCAGCCGTTCGGCCTCGGCCCGGTGCAACTGGTTGGAGATCAACCGGCCCAGCCCTTGCGCCAGCACGACGTCCACGGCGCGGATCTGCTGTGGTCGCTTGTAGTAGAAGAGGATGGCGCCTGCCGCCCGACCCGCCTGATGAAAGGGAACGACGATGGCCGCCTTCAGCGGGCATTTGGGATGCCGGCAGCCGATTTCCTCCGCTTCGGCAATCACACGCACGTGGCCGGCATCGGCTTCCCCTTCTCCGTCCCACGGCAGGGGTGCGCCGGGACGGTGGTGATCGGCCCCCAGCCCGACGTGGGCCAGCACGCGCCGTTCGTCGGCAATGGCTACGGCCGCCGGGCCCAGTTCATTCATGAGCAGCTGTGCGGTGGCCCTTGCTGTTTCGGGGGTGAGGCCTTGCTTCAGGTCGGGCAGAATCTTGTCGGCCAATTTCAGCGCTCGCCGCGTTTCGAGGGCCTGAGCCCGTTCCGTTTCGTGGAGCACAGCGCGAATCATCAAGGTGAACACGGCGATGGCGATGCTGTTGGTCAGGACCATCGGGATGCCGATGCGGTTGACAAGGCGGACGGCGCCGTCGCTGGGGACGGTAAAGGCGAGCAGGAAACCCATCGTCAAGATCGTGGCAAACATGCCGATGAACAAGGATTTTTCCGGCGCGATTACCCGCTCGGCGGAAAAGAACCGGGCCGCCCCGCCGGCGAGGAGGCCGACGAAGGGGGTGGCCACGGCGTACCCGAGACTTGTGACGCCGGCGGTGGCAAAGAGAAACGCTCCCGTGATCAGCCCGGCGCCGAGGCCAACGACCGGCCCGCCAAGCAGGCCGGCCATCACCACGCCCACGTTTCCCGAATGGGCCAGCGCGTCCCCCTCCTCGACCACCGGAACCCAAAGCGGCTGCACAACGGTGTCCTGCCGCACCACAATGCCGGCCAGCACCCCGCCGATGCCGAACAGACCAAAGAGCAGGGAATGGGTCGCAGCCGTCTGCCAGGTTAGATCCCGCGCGAGCAGCGCTTGGAAGGATGGGATGCGCGTGAGGAGGAAGGCGGCGAGGAGCAGCAGGCCGACCCGCTCAAACAGGGAGACGGTGAGCACGTCCATGGTTTCGACTCCTTGGGCTTTTCAACCGTTCGCGAAATCATGAGAATTAAATGAAAATTTGGTAAAAATATGGTGGGCGCATGTCCAGTGAAATGCCGTATCGCTC
>PKQU01000130.1 GCA_017577925.1 Bacillota bacterium | reverse complement strand
TGACGATGCCGTCGGCGGTTTTCTTCACGATGCGCGCGGCGATGTACGGATCGGCCTGCTGCGCGGCGCCTTTGGATCGATTCACCTGCGGGTGGATCAGGGTGTGGGTCAGGCAGAGGTCATTTTCCCGGCAGTACTCGTAGTAGGTGCGGACGTTGTCGGCAAAGCGGCGCTCCTTCTGGCCGAAGTAGTCGGCCGCCGACGCAAAGGCCATCAGCGCGGCATTGAGGTAGTCGGGGGTGCGCCCCATCATGCCGCAGGTGTACTTGGCCCACTCGTACGTTAGGCGCCGCCGCTGTTCGAGGTCTTCTTTCGTTTTCGGGGCCAGGAAGGAAGCGCTTACGCGTTCGCCGCTCTTCGGCGACCGGTATGTCATGTACGGTTTGTCCGGGTCATGCTGCATATCGTACAGCTTGGCCTGCGTGCGGATGACGTTGCGGAAGGCCGGGTGTTCGGAGATCTTTCCCTCCACCCGCTTCCCTTCGACCCAGATGTCCACCTTCATCCGGTCGATCGCCGCAATGTACTGCGCACCCGTGCGAATGGCCATGCTCATCCCTCCGTTCACTCGCTCTTCCCAAACGTGGGAATGGGATGGTGCCCGTAGGCAACATGGATGACCTGGGTCTCGGTGTAAAACTCAAAACTGTAATGGCCACCCTCGCGTCCGATGCCGCTTTCCTTCATCCCGCCGAAGGGAATGCGCAGGTCGCGCACGTTATGGGAATTGACCCACACCATCCCCGCTTCCAGGGCCTGCGACACGCGGTGGGCTCGCGCCAGGTCGTTCGTCCACACGTAGGCGGCCAGCCCGTAGCGCACACCGTTGGCAAGGCGAATCGCCTCCTCCTCATCGGCAAAAGGCATCACCGCCAAGACGGGGCCAAAGATCTCCTCCTGCCATGCGCGCATGTGGGGTGTCACGCGGAGCAGCAGCGTCGGGGCCACAAAATTTCCGCCGGAGAGGTGGTCGGGCACGGCACCAGAGACAACCTCGGCCCCCTCCTCCTTCGCCAGGCGGATGTACCCGAGCACACGCTTACGATGATCCGGGTGGATCAGCGGCCCGACCTCGGTGCGGGGATCGAGAGGATCGCCTAAACGGATGCGTCCCACGCGCTCCTTCAGCCGCGCCACCACCTCCTCATACAAAGGCTTTTCGACAAGAAGCCGGGACCCCGCCGTGCAGCGCTCGCCGTTGAAGGAGAAGATGCCGAACACTGTGGCGTCCAGGGCGCGCTCAACGTCAGCGTCGGCAAACAGCAGGACCGGCGATTTGCCGCCGAGTTCCATGGACACGCGTTTCAGCGTCGCCGCCCCGTTCTGCATGATCGTCTTGCCCGTCGTCGTCTCGCCGGTGAAGGAAATGAGCTGAACACCCGGGTGGGCCACGAGCGCCGCGCCGGCCGTCTCGCCAAAACCGTGCACGAGGTTGAACACCCCGGGCGGCAGCCCGGCCTCGTCGATGATCTCGGCCAGCTTCACCGCCGTCAGGGGCGACCATTCCGCCGGCTTCAGCACCACGGTGTTGCCGCAGGCCAGGGCCGGGGCGATCTTCCACGTCGCCAGCATGAGCGGCGCGTTCCACGGCGTGATGAGGCCAGCCACGCCGACAGGGCGACGCACGGTGTAATTGAGAAACCGGTTTTGGAAGGGATACGCCTCACCGGTGAGGGACGTGCGCACCATCTCGGCAAAGAAGCGAAAGTTGTCCGCCGCGCGGGCGGCCTGCTTTTTCGTCTGGCTGATGGGCAGCCCGGTGTCGAGGGACTCCAGGCGGGCCAGCTCCTCGGCGCGCGAGGCAATGCCGTCGGCGATCCGCTCGACGTAGGAGAGCCGTTCCTCCACCGTGAAGGTCCGCCATGGCCCCTCGTCAAAGGCCCGTCGCGCCGCCCGCACCGCGCGGTCGATGTCCTCGGCCGTTCCCTCGGCCACCTCGTTCAGCACGTCGCCGGTAAAGGGGCTGAGGTTGGCAAAACGCCGCCCTTCCGCCCCTTCACAAAACCGGCCGTCGATGTAGTGCAGCGCCGGTTTCGCTTCTACCCGTCCGTTTGCGCTCATCGGTCAGGACCTCCTTGCGTTCGCCCATCGACAATGGGGTTTTCCAGGACGCCCAGGCCTTCGATCTCCAGGCGCATGATGTCGCCCGGCCCCACTGGCGAGATGCCCTTCGGCGTCCCGGTAAGGATGACGTCGTACGGCTCGAGGGTCATGAATGAACTGACAAATTCAATGATTTCGTCTATTTTGAACAGAAAATCCCGCGTATTCCCTTCCTGCCGCAGCTCGCCGTTGACGTAGGTGCGCACAGCGAGCGCGTGGGGGTCGTCAATTTCGTCCTTCGTCACGAGGTACGGCCCGAGGGGCCCGAAGGTGTCATGCCCCTTGGCCCGCACCGGCGGACGGTAGAAGTTGTTGACGAAGTCGCGCACCGTCACGTCGTTGGCGATGGTGTAGCCCAGAACGTAGTCAAAGGCCTCGGCGCGCCGGATCTTCCGCCCGGTGCGGCCAATCACGACAGCCAGCTCGTTCTCGTAGTGCATGTAGGTGGCCCCGTCGGGGTACACCACCGGCGCCTTGTGGCCGATCAGGCTGCTTGCCGGCTTGAGGAAGAGGACCGGTTCCTGGGGAAAAGCCAGGCCCAGCTCCGCGGCATGATCGGCGTAATTGAGGGCCAGGCCGACGATCTTCCCCGGAACAACGGGCGGCAGGAACGTGTCGATCGTCTCTTCAGCGTGGAGGGCGCCGGCTTCGTCGCGCAAGCCCCCCGCCGTCACCTCGGCCACATGGATGCGCCCGTCCTTGTAAAAGCGCGCCAGCTTCAATGCGTTCGCCCCTTTCGTTCGCGTGGTGCGTTTGTCGCCGCTCTGCCCATAGCCGCCTCACACGATTCCGTATCGCTCCAGAACGCCGCGCAACCTCTGCTGCGTCTCCTCGCTCGGCAGGGCCATCGGCAGGCGCATCACCGGCTTGATCTTGCCCATCATCGCCAGCGCCGCTTTCACCGGCCCCGGGTTGGTCTCCCAGAAAAGCGCCTCGTTCAAATCGAGCAGGTAGAAGTGCAAGTCCTGTGCCTTTTTCCACTCGCCGCGGGCCACGAGGTTGTACAGTTCGGCACACTCCCTGGGCAACACGTTGGCCGTGGCGCTGATGTACCCCGCTCCGCCGATGGCCAGCATCGGGAAGCAGAGCATCTCGATGCCCGAGTAGAGCAGGAAGTCGCGACCGCAGTGGCGCAGCACGAGATTGACGTGCTCGAAGTCCTTGTTCGCCTCCTTTACCCCGATGATGTTCGGGCACTCCCGTCGCAGGCGGGCCATCGTCGACACGCTCAGGTTGACCGCCGTGCGGCCGGGAATGTTGTAGATGATGATCGGAATCGACACCGCCTCGGCCACGGCGCGAAAGTGGCGGTACAGTCCCTCCTGGTTCGGCCGCATGTAGTACGGAACGATGACGAGGGCAGCGTCGGCGCCCACCTTCTCGGCGAAACGGGTCAGGCGCAGGGTCTCCTGGTGGTTGGTGGAGCCCGTCCCGACGACCACCGGCACGCGGCCGCGCGCCGCCTTCACCGCCACCTCAATCAGATACTCGCGCTCCTCTACCGACAGCGATCCAGGCTCGCCGGTCGTCCCCGAAACGGAGATGCCGTGGCTTCCGCTTTCGATCTGCCACTCGATCAGGTCGCGCAACGTCGGCTCGTCGATGTTGCCCTGTTCATCAAAGGGTGTCACCAGCGGCACGATGGAGCCGCGCAGGCGCTCGACATCAACACGCATAGACCATGCCTCCCTCTGCCTATATCGAAGTATTTTTCTCTCTTGACCAAATGTTCTTACGATTTAACGGAAAGGAAAAGCCCTCACCGCAGTTCCAACGCCGCCTGCTCCATCAACCGGCGAAAGGCCTCGATGGTGTTCAACTTGTGCTGCCGGACCAGCATCTCCACCGTCACGGCGTCGCGTCCCTCCGCCAGGGCGCGGACGATGGCCCGGTGCTCCTCCACCGAGCGCAAGCCGCGGCCGGCCACAAAGGGCAATCCAACGGGACGGAACGCGTCGATGCGCCGCTGTTCGCGCGCGATCCGGTCGAGGAGGGTCTCGTTGTCGCAGTGCCGGCACAGCAGGGCGTGGAACTGGCGGTTGAGCTGGCTAAACCGGACATACTCGTGGGCCTCCAGCGCCTCTTCCATCGCCGCGTTGAGCGCTTCCATTTGAGCAAAATCCTCCGGCGCAAACCGCCCGACGCCGCAAGCCGTGGCATACCCTTCCAGCACAGCGAGCAACGTGAGGGCCTCGATGTACTCCCGCTGGCGGATCGTCGTCACGACGGCGCCAACGTTCGGCGTGTACTGGATCAGGCCGTCCGCCTCCAGCTGGCGGATCGCCTCGCGCACGGGAATCGGACTCACACCGAACTCCTTGGCGATCTTGTCGATGACGAGCCGCTCGCCGGGCACATAGGAGCGCTCCAGAATGCGCTGGCGCAGCGCTTCGTATACGGCATCGGTTTTGCTGCGTTTTCCGTGCGGGTGAGGGTGTTGGGCGTTCATGTCTTTATCATATACGTCCTCATATAGGATGTCAACCAGATTCGTATATGGAATCGTATAGGTTTTTCTCCTCCGGTGGTGACGTGCCCGTCACCGCCGGCGTCCGCCGTCCGTGTCCGCCCCATCCTCGTCGAGGGTCTGCACACCGTCGCCGCACCACCGATGTGCGCGTACGGGTTGTCTACAAAGCGATTCCTCCACATGCAGAACCCCTTCGTGCCGTCGGCTTTTCTTCTGTCCAACTTTTCGCTATGATGACGTTGGGCTTTTTTCTGCATTCTAAAAACAGCGAGGCACGGCCATGCTGGAAAACGTCTTGGAATTGGTCAGCCATTACGGTTACCTTGCCCTGTTTCTCGTCCTCGCCCTCAGCCTGATTGCCCTGCCTGCGCCGGATGAAACCCTGATCACCTTTGCCGGATTTCTCGTCTCCCAGGGCCATCTGGCCTATTGGCCGGCCGTTTTTGCCGCCTTCTTGGGCACCGTCACCGGCATGACGTTGACCTACACCTTGGGCCGCTACGCCGGATATGCCATCTTGGATCGTTTTGGGGCCAAGCTCGGCCTGACACGGCAGCGGCTGGCCCATGCCGAACGCTGGTTTGACCGGCTCGGCAAGTTCCTGCTTCCCCTGGGCTACTTCCTGCCCGGTATCCGCCAGGTACTGGGGTACACCGCCGGATTGTCTCGCCTGCCGTTCGGTGTCTTCGCCCTCTACGCGTATGCAGGAGCCTTTCTGTGGGCCTTTACTTTTGTCACGCTGGGACGCTGGCTGGGCCATCACTGGCAAGCGGTGCTGGAGATGATTCACCGCTCGACGACATGGGTGCTCGCGGCCCTCTTGGCCGTCGGAGTGCTGGTCTGGACCGTGTTCCGCTTCCGGCGTACGGACTGAGGCGGACCGATGGTATAATGGGAACGGAACAAACGGTGCCAGGGCCATTCACGCGGAAAGGAGGACAGCGGCATGAAGACGCTCATCCCGATCGTCGTCTTGGGGCTCTTCCTGTGGGCCATTTTCACGGCAGGCTACAACGAAGACAAAACCTGGGGGCTGTAACCCGCAAAAGAAACGAAAGCCTTGAACGGACAAGCCGTTCAAGGCTTTTTTGTTGGGCGCTTCACTTGGCCTCCGCCAACAACGTAGGCTTGCGCAGATCGGGACAGGAACAGCCCGTCTGCTCGGCGTCAATGCGCTCGAGGGCATCCAGCAGAATATGCCCGATGGTGTGGGCCTCGTTGTAGAAGATGTCGGCTAGGTCGCGGTGTTCCCAGTCCTTGATGATCCCCTCGGCGTAATTGACCACCATGTACAGCCCCGCATAGCACGCCCCGATCTCCCGCGCCAGGTACACTTCCGGGCAGATGCTTTGCCCGACGATGT
>PKQU01000129.1 GCA_017577925.1 Bacillota bacterium | reverse complement strand
GTGCCGCTCCCGCCGGTCGGCTCCTTCACCGTCAACACATCGAGGGCGACAAAGAGCGCCAGATACAGCACCGGCACCGCCACCGGCAGGGCGATGAGGTGCTTCCACCGGCAGATCGCCTTGACCAACCCGACAGCCAGGCAGAGGCCGATCACGACGAGGTAGGGGTACAGCACCGCCCGCCACGATCCCGTAAGCATGCCGATGAGCATCACAACCATGAGGACAAGGAGCGCAACCATCGCTCGGTCGGCCGCACGCACCAGCACATCCCTCCCATCCCGTCATCCGCTTTGCCATTTGGCCGTCCGTAGCCTTGTGTAGGTTCATGTATTCGCCGTGTGACAAAAATAGACCAGCTTCGAGCTCGGAAAGAAAGGACAAGGCGCTCTGCCGCCCGGCAGATATCGAAAAAAAACGTCCTCACCCGTGCAGGTGAGGACGTGCTCGCCTTATCGGTTGGCGACAGATTCGTCAAGCCGCCGCAGGAACTCCCTCATGAACCCGGGAAGGTCGGGCCAGGCGTGGGCCGACACCAAGTTGCCGTCGACATGGAGCGGCTCGGTCACGTAGGACGCGCCCAGGGCCTCGACGTCCGGGCGGCAAGCCGTGTACGCCGTCAGTTTCCGGCCGGCCAAATGTTCCTTGAGCCGCGCAAAGATCAGCGCAGCATGGCAAATGGCCCCGATCGGCTTGTTGGCCTCAAAGAAGTGGCCCACGATGCGCGGCACGTGTTCATTCAGCCGGATGTATTCCGGCGCCCGGCCGCCGGGCAGGATCAGGCCGTCGTACTGCTCCGGCTTGACATCGGCAAAGGCGATATCGGCTTCCAGGCGATACGCTTGTTTTTCCGTAAAGGTCTCCCACTCAGGCTCGAAGTCATGCACAACCGTGCGCAGGGTTTTCTTGGTCGGCGCCGCCACATGAACCTCGTGTCCCGCTTCCTTCAGGCGGTACAACGGGTAAAAAACTTCCAGCGCCTCAACGGCGTCACCGGTGAGAATCAAGACCTTGGCCATGAACCATCCCCTCCTCCGACACAATTCGACGGTGGATGACCAGCCAGACGGTCACACACCCGTCGCGGACTCCATTATATCATTGTAAAAAAACGGACGGTACATCTTCAACCGCGAAACGTGCTCGAACGGTATCGCGTCGCCGGATCGCATCTGCTAGGCACCCACGAGCCGCTCCAACTCATCGACAAGGCCGGCAAACACGGCCAAGGCCTTCTCGATAGGCTCGGGACGCGTCATATCAACACCGGCGCGCTGCAAAAGGGCAATGGGCGTGTCGGACGAACCCGCCTTGAGAAACGCGAGGTAGCGCGGCACAGCCTCCTTCGGCCGCTCCAGGATCCCCTGCGCCAGGGCGATGGCCGCCGCATAGCCGGTGGCGTACTGGTACACGTAGAAGGGCGAGTAGAAGTGGGGAATGCGCGCCCACTCGTAGGCGATCTGCGGATCCACCGTCACCTCCGGGCCGTGGTATTCCTCATTGAGCTTCCGGTACCGGGCGCAGAGCGTCTCGGCCGTCAGCGGCTGGCCGCCCTCTACCTGCTCGTGGGCCCATTTTTCGAATTCCGCGAACATCGTCTGGCGAAACACCGTCGTGCGGAACTGTTCCAGCTGGTGGTGAAGAAGGGCCAGGCGCTCGGTGGGATCCGTGGTCCGTTCCAGCAGGTAGCGAACCAACAGGATCTCGTTCACCGTGGACGCCACTTCGGCGACAAAGATGCGGTAGTGGGCATACACGTAGGGCTGGTGTGTCCACGAGTAGTGGCTGTGGAGAGCGTGACCCATCTCGTGGGCCAGCGTGAACACGTCGTGCAGCGTTCCCTGGTAATTCAAAAGGATGTAGGGGTGCGTGCCATAGGCGCCCCAAGAATAGGCCCCGGAACGCTTGCCGCGGTTTTCGTAAACATCAATCCACCGCGAGGCAAAGGCTTCTTTCAGCACCCGCACGTAGTCGTTCCCCAGCACCGCCAGCGCCCGCGTCACCAGCTCGGCCGCCTTCTCGTATGGCACGGTCCGCTCCAGGCGCGCCAGGGGGACGTACAGGTCATACATGTGGAGCTCATCAAGGCCAAGGGCCTTCTTGCGCAGCGCCAGGTAGCGGTGGAGAAGCGGCAGGTGGCGGCGCACGGTGTCGATGAGCTGCGTGTAGACGGCCACCGGAATGCGATTCGGCGTGAGCGCGGCCTCGAGGGCGGAGCGGTAGTTACGGGCGCGGGCGAAAAAGACATCCTTCTTGACGCTGGCCGCAAACAAGGCGGCAAAGGTGTGGATCTTGCTCTCGTAGACCCGGTAGAGGGCGGTAAAGGCTTCCCGGCGCACACGCCGGTCGGCGCTTTCCAGAAAGGTGAGGTAGCGCCCCTTTGTCAGCTCCACCTCGTCGCCGCGTTCATCGCGAATGGTCGGAAAGCGCAGATCCGCGTCGGACAGCATGCCGTACACCGTGCGTGGCGCGTCGGCCAGCTCGCCGGCCTCGGCCAGGAGCCGCTCCACCTCCGCCGAACGCACGTGGGGTTTGAGCACGAGCAGGTTTTCCAGCGCCGTCTGGTAAAGGGCCAGGCCTTCCACTTCCTCGAGCCACGTCCGCAGCCGTTCTTCAGGGATGCTCAGGATCTCCGGTTCGAGAAACGAAAGGGCCGCCTCTGCCTGCACGAGAAGCGTGGTCGCCCGGTCACTCAAGGCCTGGTGCTCGGCCCGCGTGGCGTCTTCGTCGCGGCGCATGCGCGCGTAGGCATACAGCCGCTCCACCCGCACTTCCAGCTCGTCGCGCAGCCTGAGCGCCTCGAGGAGACGCTGCCCCGACTGGCCCAGCGTCCCGCTGTAGGCGGCGATTTGGTCGATGAGCGCCTGCGCTTCCCGAAACACGCGCTCCCACTCTTCCCGGCTGGCAAACAGGTCTTCCAGCCGCCACTTGTACCGTTCGGGAATCTCTTCCCGTTTGGGTAGTGTTTTGGACTTGGCCGCCTCCTTGGCCATGAACGGTCCCCCCCTTGACCATGCGTCGCCACCGCCGCCGTTCACACAAACTGGAACGGCTCGGTGGATACCTCCGAGGCAATCACCTCGGTGTCATAACCCGCGCGCCGGAGCTGCTCGGCAAGGTACGCGCGCAAGGCGTCCTTCATGATGCGCTCCACGTTGTGTCCCGGGTCGATGAGGGAAAGACCCAGGGCCAGCGCATCATGGGCCGTGTGGTAGTAGACATCACCGGTAATGAGCACGTCGGCGCCGCGCCGGGCCGCCTTCGCCACAAATTTATTCCCGTCGCCGCCCAAAACGGCCACCGTTTCCACTTGGCGGTCGAGGTCGCCGACAACGCGCACGGCGGGCACATCAAAGACCGCCTTCACCTTCTCCGCCAGGGCACGCAGGGAAAGGGGCTTGGGCAGCTTGCCGATACGGCCCAGTCCATAGACGCGTCCGGCGTTTTCCACCGGGTAGACGTCGAACGCCACTTCCTCATAGGGATGGGCTTTCAGCATGGCTTGGATGACGCGTTTGAGAAGCGGCTCGGGCACAATCGTCTCTAGGCGAATCTCCTCAACCGTCTCCAGCTTCCCCGGCTGCCCGATGAAGGGGTTGGCCCCCTCCCGCGGAAGAAACGTGCCCGTCCCTTCCACGTTGAACGTGCAGTGGCTGTAGTTGCCGATCCATCCCGCCCCGGCGTCGGCCATGGCATCGAGCACTTGACGGTGGTGGGTTTTGGGCACGAACACCACGATCTTCTTCAGCTTCTCCTCATGGAGCGGGTCGAGCACCTCCGTCTCCACAAGCCCCAGTCGCTCGGCCATGAGGTCGTTGATTCCGCCGGGAGCGACGTCGAGGTTGGTGTGGGCCACGTACACGGCGATGTCGTGCTGGAGCAGCTTCGCCAAGAGCCGCCCCTGGGGCAGATCGGTGCGCAAGGAGGAAAGTGGGCGGAAAATCGGCGCGTGGTGGGCGATGATCAGGTCCACACCCTTGGCGATGGCCTCGTCGACAACCGGCTCCAGCACGTCGAGGGCGATCATCACCCGTTTCACGTCCTTGTCCAGCGTCCCCACCTGCAGCCCGATGCGATCGTCCGGCACGGCCAGGTGTTTGGGCGCAAACGCCTCGAGGTATTGGACCACGGTTTGTCCGTGGCAGACGGCCATCGGCATCGCCTCCTTCGTGTAGACTCGCGTCTGCACATTTCCCCTTCCCCCTGCATAGGGTAACGGTACCTGCACCGAACCCTATCCTCGGGGAGGGACAACCATGGCGCAGCCCCTCAAAACGGAATACCTGATGTTCTGCCCCTCCTGCGACGAGTACACGCTGCTTCATGATTTCGATCCCAAAGCTGGGCGCTTCCGCGGGGAGTATTCCCTCCTCCACAACGCCTTCACCGAAAGCACCGAGCTTTTGTGCCGTTTCCTGCTTGCCCATACCGGACACCTGGTGCGCCTGCTGCCCAACCGCACCAACGATTACGGCCGCATCCTCCGCACCGGCCGACGCTTTGCCGAAGCCGACATTGACAAGTACGTGGAAGCGGCCCTGGCGCAGAAGCAAGCCGCGGAGCAAGAAAAACGTGGCGACCAGAACCTGGGGAAGCTGCAGCTGGCCATCCTCATCCAGTACCTGGAGCAGGAACAGGAACAGGTCCGCCGCACACCGGCGCGCACGGCGGGCGAGCATCAGGTGTTGTTGGGGCAGGAGCTCGGCTTGCGCCGATCGATCGAAATCGCGCGCCAGCTGGTTACCCATTTTGAACGGATATACGGCCCCTAGTCCATCGGGTACCCTTCCGGTTCAGGGGAGGGCATCCCGCCCGGGCGGGGCCGCTTCTTTTTGCTGCAGGAGGGCCATCCAACGGTCGAGGGCCGACCGCTGCCGCTCCAGTTCGGCCCGCTTGGCCACCGCTGCCGCGCTTTCCGCTCGCGCCAACTGCGCGCAGATGCGGGCCAGATGGTCCCGCTCCGCCTCCCACTTGCGCAAGAGAAGCGGCGCGGCTTTGCGCCACAGGTGCGGGCCGACTTCGAGGAGCTCCTCCTCGGGCAGCTCCCCATCCCGGTATGGTGCACGGCCGTCGCCCGGTTCGGCCACCAACACCTCATAGAGCCGGCCGTCCTCTTCAAGGAGCTCCTCGTCCACCAGGCAGAAACCGTGATCGCGGAGCCACCGCCGTACCCTAGCCGCATCGGTGTTGGGCTGCAGCACGAGGCGCGTCACCCCGCGCAGGCGATCGGGGTGGGCGGACAGGATGCGCTCGATGAGCATTCCGCCCATGCCGGCCAGGACGATGACGTCGGCCTCGTCCGGCAACAGCACGGACAAGCCGTCACCCAACCGCACGTCAATGCGCCCCTCCAGGCCGTGGCGCGCCACTTGCGCGCGGGCCGCCTCCCAGGGGCCGCGGTGCACGTCGGTAGCCACAACCTTTGTCGCGCGTCCCGTCTGCACCAGATACACCGGGAGCAGCGCATGATCGGTGCCGATGTCGGCCACTCTGCTCCCGGCGGGCACAAAGCGAGCAAGGGTCTGGAGGCGTTTCGAGAGGGTAACGGCGGCCATGACCATCCTCCTTTTTCCTGTTCCGCTCCCATTATAGCATGTCGGGTTCCAGACCGCAGCGCGGAAGCGGGGCGCGAAAAAAGCGCCCCGCTGCCAAGGCGGGACGCCAGCCTCCCCACGGAACACCCCGGTGGCGCGCGAATCTGGCCCCTTCGCGTTCACGCCGTCTCGATGTCGCTTGCCGCCTCCAGGCCCAATTCGCGAATGGCCATCTCGCGCAGTTTGTACTTTTGCACCTTTCCTGACGCGGTCATCGGGTACTCGTTGACAAACTTGATGTATTTGGGGATCTTGTAATGGGCGATCTTCCCCTCGCAGTAGGCACGCACCTCGTCCTCCGTCATCGTCTCCCCCGGCTTGAGGCGAATGAAGGCCATCACCTGCTCGCCGTAG
>PKQU01000015.1 GCA_017577925.1 Bacillota bacterium | reverse complement strand
CCTTGTTCCCGCCTTATCATCATAACATTATTTATGTTTCGTCATCTTATGCGAAAGGGTGTGGAAAACTGCCACCGACTTTCGTGGGTAGCCGAACCGTTAGAGCCACGCCGCCCCATCGGAAATCTTTTCCGTGAAGTTTCTGGGGCGGCGTGGCTCCGAACGGGGAGGGGATTCCCCCTTAATCGTGCTCTTTTTTTACGGGTGGTGCAGTTGATGTCTTTGTCTCCCTCGAGGGTTGCCACTTGAATACCTTGTTTAGGGTGGTGAAGATGGTTTTTGACTCCTTGGCGAGGAGCGGTCCGACGACGGCGAGGATGAGGACATAGAGGGCAGCAAAGGGTTGGAGGATGGACAAGAGACCGGCCGACTTCCCGAGGTTTGCCAGGATGATGGAGAATTCGCCGCGGGCGACGATCGTAAGCCCGATGTTGGCAGCGGCCTTCGGTGAAAGACCGGCACTACGACCGGCCAGCATTCCCGCAGTGAAGTTGCCGACCAACGTGAGCAACACGGCGCCGAGCGCGGGCAAGACTGCCCCGCCTAGCGTCCTCGGGTCAATGGATAACCCAAAGCTAAAGAAGAACATTGCACCAAATATTTCTCTTAACGGCAAGATAAGGTTCTCGATGCGTTTACGATGTTCGGTTTCCCCGAGCACCAAGCCCACGAGCAGAGCCCCAATGGCCTCAGCGACATGGAGGGTTTCACCAAATCCGCTGATCAGAAAGAGGGCCGCAAATACAACCAACAAAAAGACTTCCGTTGAACCGATGTTCAGGGCCCGATTCAGCCAGGGGACGGCCACCCGTCCAAGAGCCAGGATGGCCAGCATGAATCCCAGTGCGATGCCTCCCGAAAGGATAACACCGCCCACCGAGGTGGCGCCGCTAAAGAGGAGACCCGACAGGATCGAGAGGTAGATGGCCAGGAAGACGTCGTCGAACATGATAATACCGAGAATCATCTCGGTTTCGGGGTTTGCCGTGCGTTTGAGGTCGACCAGCACCTTGGCCACAATGGCGCTGGATGAAACCGTTACAATACCGGCCACCACCAAGATCTCCTTGAGCGGCCATCCCATCATCCAGCCGAACAGTAACCCGAGAACGAAGTTCAGCCCGACATGGATGGTACCGCCAATGGCGATGGACCGTCCTGCCCTGATCAGTCGGCTCACGGAAAATTCCAAGCCCACGTAGAAGAGCAGGAAGAGGACCCCCAGCCGCCCCATGAACTCGATCAGGGGAGCGCTTTGAATGAAGCGCAAATCCACCATGCCGAACTGGGGAGCATGGGGGCCGACGGCCATACCGATCAGAATCAGGAACGGGATGATCGAGAAGCGAAGGCGGATGGAGAGTAACCCCGCAACTGCCATGAGGGTAAGGGCGAGGCCAACCTCAAAAACGATGTGTTCCATGTCTTATTCGCTCCCGTTGGATACGAGTTGCTTGAACGCTTTAATTTGTTGGCGCTCGCCCATTACAACCAAAATGGTTTCGGCTTTCAGCACGTAGTCCGGCCCCGGGTTCACCGTTTGCTTCTGATTTTTATCGATTACCGCGATGATAGTGGCCCCCGTTCGTTTCCGGATCTGGAGTTCGCCGATCGTTCGGCCCACACACGTGGAGTTGGGTTCCATCTTGTACCACTCAATGACCAGGTCGTTGAGGGCCACCTCGACGGATTCCAAAGCTTTGGGCCTGTAGGTCAGACCGCCGATGATGCCGGCCACTTGTCGCGCCTCGTCGTCATCCAGAGTGACCATGGAAATGCTGCTGTCCGGATCGTCGGGGTCGAAGTGGTAAAGTTCGCGCCTGCCGTCATCATGAATGATAATGACCAGCTTATCCCCGCTACGGGTGTCGATCTGGAATTTCCGCCCAATCCCCGGGAGATCTGACTCGCGAATGTTGGTCATAGTGGCGTCCTCCTTACCATTCGCTTGTTCTTGCCCTGTGCTTGGTTTCTGTTCAGTTATAACTTATGTTAGCTGAAAGGAGAAGGGAAGTACACCGTTGGATGCAAATGAGGGAATGACTCTTCAGGTTCAGGATGTTGTGGTCCCATTGGATGCCCGCCTTTGCCCGTTCGCACAATTCCTGCAGCTAGCGACCAAAACGGAGACGGAAGGTATCGAAAGCAGCGGGTCAGCTAGGGTCCATTCCCTTACTACCGTATGGAATTTTTGGGATAAGCCTGTTCGAGCCGAGGGGCAATTTTACACAGAAATTTGGACTTGATCTCAGGGAGAAGCATGGCTTGCATTGGACCACGTTGCGTGGATTCCACAATCAAGTCAAGGAAGACGACAAAGAAAAAAACGCAACAGCCTTGCATCGCATGGGCATCCCATTTGCTTACAATTGGCTCAGGATTTCGCTGTCAATGTGGATGGAACCTCTTTCTCTTTCGTACAATTCGCGTTCCAGATCTTCAAACGTTTTGTTTTCATTCAGTTCGCCTGTTTCGTACAGGTGTCCGACCAACTTTTCAATGAGAAGATGTTTCTTGTATGTTAGCAAAGTGTCAGGATTGTTCCAGTAAGCATCTTCGGAAGCGAATCCCTTGGCGCGGATGAATTCGTCTTTAAAGCGCTTGGCCTCGGGTGACTGATCCCAAACGGCGCGCTGCTCGTGCATGTAGCGCCGCACTTCCTCGTCAGTAACCTGAATGCCTTTTTCTTTGGCATAGACGACCAGCAATTCGCGTTGGATCATGTTGCGCAACAGGTCGCCATTGCGCATGTCAAAGGGTTTCCCCGCGGATTGGAGCATAGTTTTCACGTTGGCCTTGTATTCGACAAAATCGCTTGCGCGAATAACAAAGCCTTTTCCTCTTGCGACGATCCGGTTTCTGGGGATGGTTTGGGTTTGATGTTGCTGCAATTTTTTCTTTATTTCTTCAAAGAATAGTTTTGGATTTTTAATATGCATATTTAGTTTATTTGGGTCGGGATTCGGGAAACTAGAAGCTGTTGTTGAAAGAATACCAAGATACAAAATCATTAATGAAAAAATATAAAAAATAATTCTCTTCATTTGGATAACCTCCTTATTTTCTAAAGTCCACTAAGCCCTGTTCGATCCAATTCCCACTTATCGGTTACTGTATCTGTAAATTGAATACATTTAGATGGATTTGCGCGGTAATACCCTTGGGACTCGACTGTTACCTTAAAAGGTCTTGTTTTGTACCATGTATTCGAGTGTTTTCCGATGATAGCATATTCGGGAGCAACTAAATATGCACTATCCTTTACGAGATCAATTTTCGTTGTTCCAAACATTGTGTATGGGCGAATTGAGATATAACCACCGCATGTCACAAATGATTGTTTTATTGCCATTGTGCTTGCGTCTATTTCAAATTTATCCCTAACACCATCAAGACTATATCGATAAGTGGTTGCTGTTGAATAACCCAGTGACCAGCGGGTTGCTCGTAAAAAGCTTCCCCAAACAGAAAAGAAGGTTCCTCGCCGGAGCGGAGGAACCGCTTTTCCATTCTTGATCGATTCGGGTGTAGCTTCCGTGCCGGTTGTTATCCCGGCTCCTTCACCCACACCCGTACCGCCTCTTCCCGGCGCGTGTAGCCAAGCCGGTCGGCCAGCTCGAGGAGCGGGATGAGCGTTTTGCGCGACAGGCCGAGGATATCGCGTGCCTCCTGAATGGTGAACCGACCTTGTTGGCCGGTGGCGTTCCACAGCGCGCGCAGGGCGTCGCGCACGGCCGCCGACGGGACGATGCGGTCGTTGTCTAATGGCTGGGCTTGTCCGGATGCCAGGAGGTACGTACGCAGGTCTTCGGCGTCGCGCTCGGCCAGGTGATGGACCCGGCACAGCGCGCGCCAGTCCGGCGCATGGAGGCCGGCCTGCTCCCATTCCGCCAGCAGGCCGTCGACAAGCGGCTTGAGCCGCTCGGGAACGTGCGGCGCAAAGGAGGCCAGGGCGACGAGCTCGCCGTCCTTGCGAAGCCAGCCCTCTTCTTCCCATGCCGCGCACAGGGCGTCCCACGCTTTTGCATCCACGTTCGGCAGCACGCGCGAATGCAGGGCCGCCTTGGCCATGCCGGCAAGGAGGGGTCGCTCGCGGTGGTACCGTGCCAGCTCGTCCTGAGCCCGCTCTCTCCACTGGGCCCACGCCGCTGCGGAGACGAGCAGCGGGTCGCTCTCCTGGCCGGATGCGGCCAGGAGGCGCACCTGTCCGTCCGCGGCGAGGCGTGCGGCATGGTCTTGTACCGCGTCGAGGGGGAGGTTGATGCGGTTTGCCACCTCCTGTGCCGGCAGGGCTCCCGCTTCCTCGAGGAGCCACAACAGCTGCTGGGCCGGATCACCTTGCCGCTTTTTCTCCAGCAGGGCGATGGTGGCCGGGCCGAAGCGGTGTTTAGGCGCGTGTGGGTCGAGAACCTCTCCGCCGCCGAGGGTGAGCGGCGGGGAGGGACGGCGCAGGATGAAGCGATCCCCACGGGCGGCCACCACCGGCTCATCCAGCACGAGCTGGCAGAGTGCCTCGTCACCGGGTTGGGCGGTGTTGCGGTCGAAGAAGACAATTCGTCCCAGGACATCGGCGGTACCCACAAAGAGGCGGATGGGGGCGCGCTGCTTGAGCGGCGCGGCGTCGGGGAGGAGGCGCAAGGCCACATCGAGGCGGTCTGTGGGTGTGAATGCTCCCGGCGTGGCGACCACGTCGCCGCGGCGCACCTCGGCGGCCTCGATGCCAACCAGGTTGAGGGCCGTGCGCTGGCCGGCAACGGCGGCTTCTTGCGGCTCGCCGTGGACGTGGATGCCCCGCACGCGCACGCGGCGGCCTTTCGGCAGGACGACCAGCTCGTTGCCGGGGCGGACGGTGCCCTGGAAGAGCGTTCCCGTAACGACGGTACCGAACCCCTTGCGCGCAAAGGCGCGGTCGACGGGGAGGCGCGCCGGCCCGTGCAGCGGCCGGTCCGGGGGTTCATCCAGCACGCCGTCGAGGGCGGCAACCAGGGCGTCGAGTCCCGCTCCGGTGACGGCGCTGACCGGCACGATCGGCGCGCCGGCGAGGAAGGTTCCGGCCACGGTGGCGGCTACGTCTTCACGGGCGAGGGCGAGCATGTCGGCGTCCACGATGTCCGTTTTCGTCAGTGCGACGAGTCCCCGCTTGATGCCGAGCAGTTCAAGGATGGCCAGGTGTTCGCGCGTCTGCGGCATTACCCCTTCGTCGGCGGCGACGACCAGAAGCGCGACGTCAATGCCGACCACGCCGGCGACCATCTGGCGGATGAACCGCTCGTGTCCCGGGACGTCGACGAAGCCCACCCGCTTGCCGCTGGGCAGGGTGAGATGAGCGTAACCCGGCTCGATGGAGATCTGGCGCTCCTTTTCCTCCTTGAGCCGGTCGGTGTCGATGCCGGTAAGCGCTTTGGTCAGCGTCGTCTTGCCGTGGTCGATGTGGCCGGCGACGCCGACCAACCAGTAGGGTGCGTTCATCAGCAGCCCTCCTTCCGCGGTGCGACGGTGGTCGAAGGAACAAAGCGCCGGCGAAAGGCCCACAGGAGCAGGGCGTTGCCGAATAGCAGGACGGCGGTGACGGCGAACAGGCCGCGGAAGCCGATCCATCCGGTGAGCAGCCCGCCGCTCAAGGGACCGAGCAGGTTGCCCAGGTTGAGGGCGCTCGTCTGGTAGCCGAAGGCGGTGCTCTCCATTCCCGCCGGGGCGTGTTTTCGCACCAGCGCGTGCAGTGCGGGCAAGAGGCCCCCGGCGGCGAGACCGAGCAGAAAGCGAAAGGCGAGGAGCTGCCACACGTTGACCGAAAGGGCGAGCGGCAGGGTCAGCAGGGCGGCGGCCAACGAGGCGCCGACAAGCACGCGGTGGGCGCCGTAGCGGTCGGACCACCGGCCGAGTACAGGGGAGGCGAGCAGGTTGGCCACCCCGGCCGCGGCGATGACCAGACCGGCAAAGAAGCTGACGTATCCGCCCGGCGCGCCGAGCTCCTTGACGAATAGCGGCATCTGCGGAGAGGGGCCCATCATGGCAAACTGCACCACCAGGGCCGTTGCGAACAGGAGCAGCAGGGTCGGGGAGTGGAAGATGATCGCGGCGCTGACGCGAAGGCTTGTCCCGTTTTTCTTGGGATCAGGCTTGGCAATCTCCTTGACGAAAAGAAGCACCACCGTTGTTGCAAGGGCGAGCAGGAGACCGGTGAGCCAGAACACATGGCGGATGCCGATCCATTCGGCTAACACGCCGCCGAAAAACGGTCCCAATATGGCTCCGGCGATACCGCCGGCCTGCAGCATGCCGAGGGCGTACCCGACGTGCTCCCGGGGGGTGTTGGTGGCGGTCAGCGCCACCGAGGCCGGGATGAAGCCGGAGATCGTTCCGTTGAGGAAGCGGAGCAGCAACAGGTGCACGGGGCTGGTGGCAAAGGCGATCAGCGTGGTGATCACCGCCATGCCGTAGCCCGAGCGGAGGATCATGATCTTGCGGCCGTAGCGATCGGCCAAGCTGCCCCAGATGGGGGCCATGATGAAGGCCGACAGAAAGTTGATGCCAAAAATGAGGCCGGCCCACCGCTGCACCTGCGCCGGATTGGACATTCCCAGATCATACAGGTACAGGGGCAAGAAGGGCACGACCATCGACATCGCGGCTTGTACCAGTCCTTGTGCGGCCATGAGGATGTACAGGTTCCGTTGCCAGGTTTCCATCGTCAAGTCCCTTCTGCAACGCATGGTTTCTGCTTGTTTATTCGGGAATCGAAAGAAAAAATCCTGCCTCCGTTGAGCGTGCCGGATGGAAGCAAGGCCGATTGAGCGGGCGGGAGTGTTGGGGTATACTGGTGGGGTGAGGACAAGGGCGTAGACGGCGCCCGGGATCCTCACCCGGTATCGATGGAGATGGGAGCGGTTGGGTGGCTGGTGCCCCCTCCGGCCTTCAAAGCCGAGCAGGACCCGCGTGCCGGGTCCGGTGGGTTCGATTCCCACACGCTCCCGCCACCATTTGCCTACCATGATACCACAACATGGTGGCCGTCCACTTCCCGGATGACGCCCATCCGGAAACGGACGGCCTGTTGTGTTTCGTAGTGCGTGTAACGTGCCGGGACGCGACCGGCTTCCGTGATCACCGCTTTCGGACCTGAAAATTGTCCAACAGTAGCAACCAATTTTGCGGAAAGGCATTTCCCAACACCCAATAGCTGATGCCGCGCAACCGGTATGCCTTGACCAGATCGAATTTGGCCTGTGCGCTGCGCGCGTCTTCAAACCAGACTTCGTGCTGGCGGCCTTGCGCGTCGATGTAGCGGAAAAAGGGTGCCTGGGCTTGGGAATCATACTGAATGGTCGCGCCATAGCGCGCGGCGCGTTGAATCGCTTCCTGCGGGCTAATGCTCGGCGCAAAGGGGCCTCCCCGCACGTAGGGCAGGGTCCAGTCGTAGCCGTAAAGCGGCATGCCCATGAGGATCTTGCCGCGAGGGATTGCCGTAACCGCGTAGTCCAGCACGCGCCGCACTCGGTTGACCGGCGCCACTGCCATGGGCGGTCCCCCCGACCAGCCCCATTCGTAGGTCATCAGGACCACGAAATCCAATATGGCCCCGTGCGCGGGGTAGTCGTGGGCTTCATACAGCAAGCCGGGTTGGTCGGCGCGCTCTTTGGGGGCCAATGCGCTGGAGACGAGGTACCCTTCGGGGCGCAGCCGCTCCGTTACCCGGCGGAGGAATTGGTTGTACCGCTGGCGATCTTCGGGATACACGTATTCGAAG
Organism: Bacillota bacterium; assembly: GCA_017577925.1. GTDB lineage: Bacteria > Bacillota > Bacilli > Calditerricolales > Calditerricolaceae > Calditerricola. Next base: position 10,993 of record PKQU01000015.1, on the reverse strand, counting down.
TCGATGTTCAGCCCGCGGTACCCTTTCGCGCGCATGGTGTTCAGAATCCCGGTGAGCAGGCGTTCCTGCACGGCGGGGTCGGTGAATACGGCGCGGGCAATGTCGGAACGAAACCGTCCGTCTGCAAAGTTGGTGATCACCATCAGCGGGGCGGTACGCTGCTGTCGCGCGGTGGCGAGAACGGCCTCATCGGACAGGGGATTCAGGCTCCCGTCGGCCCGCACTTGGTAGCTGAACGGGCTGAGATAGGTGAGCCCGGCGCCCACTTCCCCCACGAGCTGCTGTCCCCGGGCACCCATGATTTCCAGGAAGGCGTTCACTTCAATGGTCGGCTTTTGTCGTTCCGGGATGACGAGGACCTGCCCGGGGAAGATGCGCGCCGGATCGGCGATGCGGTTGGCCCTGGCGAGGGCGTCAACGGTGGTGCCATATTGCCGGGCGATGCTCCAGAGGCTTTCCCCCGGCCGCACCACGTGGCGATCGGGGACCGGAATGACCAGTGCTTGGCCAATGACAAGCCGGTCAGGATTGGGGAGCTGGTTGGCCCGGACGATGGTGTCGGGACTCACCCGGTAGCGCTGGGCGATCTGCCAGATGGTCTCCCCTTGTTGCACGACGTGAATGAACACCCGAATGCCTCCTTTGTGCCTTGCTGCTCCTACCCTATTACCCTATTCGGAAGGGGTGGGCAGCGTGCCGTGCGCGGGAGGTGTTCGCCCAAAACGGGGCGAGCCGGCACATGGGCCGTCTCGGACAGGATCACGGGTGTGACGGGGTGTTGTTGCTGTCGCGTGTCAGAAGCTCGCGGGTGCGCGCCACCAGCGCGGGGAGGTCTTCATCGCGGATGGTCCGGAAATCAAGGAGGAAGCGGTCGTCCTTAACGCGCCCCACAACGGGCGGATCGCCGAGGCGGAAGCGGCGTTCCAGCCGGTGTGCCGGCCAATCGGGATGTGGCCCGAAGGCGACCACCACCGTCGGTAACGTGACGCCGGGGAGGGAGCCGCCGCCCGCTTCGGAATGGTCGTCGAACAGTTCGACATTTCCCGGGTAATACCGCGCGATTTCCGCCACATATCGTCGAGCGCGCGCGGCGATTTCCGACGGGGTGGCCAAAAGCATGCGCAGCGTGGGGATGCGCGCTTTGGCCCGTTCGGGGTCAAGGTACAGGCGCAGCGTGGCTTCAAGGGCGGCCAGCGTAAATTTGTCGCAGCGCAGCGCCCGGGCCAAGGGGTGGCGCTTGAGCCGTTGAATGAGATCGCGCCGTCCGGCCAGAATGCCTGCCTGGGGGCCTCCGAGGAGCTTGTCCCCGCTGAAGGACACGAGGGCCACACCCGCTTGCAGGCTGTCTTGGACCGTCGGCTCGTTCCCGATGCCGAAGGGACGCAGGTCGAATAGGACGCCGCTGCCCAGGTCTTCATATACAGGGATGCCCCGCCGCTGCCCCAGCGCGGCCAATTCGGCGGCGGAAACCGATTCGGTGAATCCGACAATGCGGAAGTTGCTGCGGTGGACCTTGAGGAGGAGCGCCGTTTCGTCGGTGATGGCCTGTTCGTAATCGGCCAGGCGCGTGCGGTTGGTGGTGCCCACTTCGACCAGGCGGGCACCGCTTTCGGCCATGATGTCCGGCACGCGGAACGACCCGCCGATCTCCACCAGCTCGCCGCGCGAGACGATCACGTCCTTTCCCGCAGCCAGCGCGCGGAGGGCAAGGAGCACGGCGGCGGCGTTGTTGTTTACCACCATTGCCGCCTCGGCGCCGGTGAGGTGGCAAATGAGCCCTTCCACCAGCGCGTGGCGCGAACCACGCGTGCCGGAGGCCAGCTCAAATTCCAGGTTGGTGTAATGGCGTGCCGCTTGCGTCATTGCTTCCGCTGCTTCGGCCGCCAAAACGGCCCGACCGAGATTGGTGTGCAGGACGATCCCCGTGCCGTTGATCACCGGGCGAAGGCGGGGAGCGGCCAAGTCACGCAGCGCGGCGACGCAGGCGTCGGCCACTTCCTCCCGCGTGATGGCTGTGCGCTCCCCACTCCGCAACGCCTCGCGCAGGGCAGCGATCGTTTTCTGGATGACGCGCGTGGCGTGGGCGCGGTCGATTCCCCAAACCTCGCACGCCCGGATGACCGCCGGATCCGTCAGTACCTGGTGAACGGCCGGAAGCGCCCGCAAGCGTTCGTGTAGAGACGACACGGTTGGTTCCCCCCTTCCCCGGGGTTATCAAGGTTGGACATTGTGCTTCCATTGTAGAGAAACGGGAACGGGAGCGCAAACGGGGCGCCCTGCTGGGGGATGGGACGTTGCTTTTGTTGGGGGATCATTTTTGGTATGATGGCATCGAACTGGAATGCGGCAAACCTGGGAATCGAGGAGGGGTGCGCGATGGCCAAGCACGAGGTGGACCACAAGAAGTACGAGAACATCCGCTTTGACATACAAGGAGAAGATGTCATCCTGACGAACATCCTGGAGACGATTCCATACGAATACGTGGGCAAGGAGATCCTGGTCGAGATCCCGACGTCCGAGTTTACGTCGGTGTGCCCCTGGTCGGGGCTGCCCGACTTCGCGGAAATCACCATCCGCTACATTCCCAACGAGAAGCTGGTCGAGATGAAGTCGCTCAAGTTTTACCTCACGTCGTTCCGCAACGTGGGCATTTACCAAGAGCACGCCACGCAGCGAATCTTGCACGACCTGGTCGCGCTCCTGGACCCGCTGTGGATGGAAGTGGAGGCGGTGTGGAACCCGCGCGGCGGCCTGAGCACGCGGTGCCTGGTACGCCATCGGAAGGACGGGTATCGATCGGCACTCCTTGGGGAAGTGTGAGAGAGCGGGGGATGGCCGATGTGGCCCCAACACGCCATCCGGAACCTCGCCGACGTGCGCGCGTTTTTGCGGCAATTTGGGGTTTACGTATACACGGGGGATGCGGAAGGCGACCTGGACCTCATGCGCGATGAGGTGTGGGAGCTGTATGAGGCGAAGTTGATCGATCGGGACACCTTTGCGGCGCTGACGCGCGTTTTGGCCGAGGCGTCCCGCGAGCGGTCGCAGGCAACGCGGGTGCAACCTTCAGAGGAAGAGAAGGCCGAAGAAATGGCGGAAAAGGTACGGCGGGAGGAGGGATGCGTATGAAGCAGCGGCAAGAGGAGCGAGCCGGTCGCGTTCCTCCCCACCAAAATGTGGTGACGGGGTGGCCGGTGCTGCACTATGGCGATGTGCCGGTGTACCGGGACGTACGCAAGGAATGGAATTTCCGCATCTTCGGGCTGATCGAGGAAGGGGAAAAGGTGCTGTCGTACGACGAGTTTATGGCCCTGCCCCGCGTTGTGCGCACCAATGACATCCACTGCGTCACCGGGTGGTCGAAGCTCGACAACACGTGGGAAGGCGTGCCGGTGACGGAAGTGGTGAAGCTCGTCACGGTAAAACCGGAAGCCAAAGCGGTGATGATCCACGCCGAGCACGGCTGGACGACCAACCTGCTTCTCGACGATTTTCTGCGCGAGGACAACCTGTTTGCCATCAAGCACAACGGCCAGGACTTGACCCCCGAGCACGGCTGGCCGGTTCGGTTGGTGGTCCCTCATCTGTACTTCTGGAAGAGCGCCAAATGGGTGCGGGGGATCGAGTTTCTTCCCGAGGACAAGCCCGGCTTCTGGGAGCGGAACGGCTACCACATGCGAGGGGATCCGTGGAAAGAACAGAGGTTCGCATGGGATTGAGAACATCGTGACGGTGCATCCCGTCTCACGGAGTGGTGAGGCGGGATGTCCTTTTGTTGATTTCCAAATTGAAATTGGGTGATTCGAACTATTTTCACCTAGGAAGTTTGTCCTATTGAATTCAGTTTTGTTTTCTTTCCTATAATGAAAGCAGTGAGTCTTTGGTACTTTTTCTTAAAAAGAAATATTTTTCAAAGAAGGAGGGGTGATCCAATTTTATGAAACGTTGGTGGCGTGTTTTGCCGCTCAAATGGAAGCTCTCCTCGTACATTGCCCTCGTTGTTTTGTGCACCATCCTGCTCTACACCGTGTGCTTCTGGCTCTTGATCCCCATCCACCTGCGTCAATTGATCACCTTACTGGGCATCGGCTTCTTGATCCTTGCGGGATGTGTGGCCGGAACGTATTTTTTTGCCCGTGCGATTGAGCAACGGCTGAATCAATTTCGTCTGGCGATGGTCCGCTTGGCCGATGGCGACCTTTCCCTGCGGATCGACGTCCGGGATGGGGATGAAATTGACAAACTGGCTGTCCATTTTAATGAAACGATTGATCGCCTCCGCACGTTAATTGTCTCCAACCGCGAGCGCTCCCAGAGCATCGAAGAAGCCGCAACCGGTCTCGCGGCGGTGGCGGAAGAGACGACGGCTCAGGCGGGAGAGATCCGGCGAACCATTGGCGAGATCGCCGACGCGATGGTCAATCAAGCCAAAGAAACGGAACACGGCTCTCGAATTGTTACGGAGTTTGCGCGCTCCCTGGAACGCGTCGCCGCGAATGCTGTAAACGTAAAACAGGCCGTTGCCGAAACAACCCGTGCCGGGAAAGAAGGTTATGCCGCCATGGCGGATTTAGAAAGCGCTTCCGAAGAAAATGTTTCCGTAGCCGAGCGCGTGACGGCCGAGATACAAGCCCTCATCGACCAAATGAACCGGATCACGTCCTTTACCACGACGATAAAAGAGATCGCGAACCAAACCAACTTGCTCGCGCTCAATGCCGCCATCGAGGCCGCACGAGCCGGCGAGCACGGTTCCGGATTCGCTGTTGTGGCCGCTGAAGTGCGCAAACTCGCCGACCAATCCTCCAAGGCGGCCCGGGAGATCGATGGCGTGGTGCAGGCCATCCATCAGCAGGTGGAATCGTCCGTCCGGTCGATTGGCCAAACGGTGGATATGGCCCGCCAGCAGCATGGCATTGTGCAACAAACCAAAAAGACGTTCCAAAGCATCCTGCAGTCCGTTGAGCACATTCATACGGAGATGGAAAGCGTGGCATCCGCAATGGACGAGATGAACCGCAACAAAGATACCTTCGTCCAGACCATCGAGAACATCTCCGCGATGAGCCAACAGACGGCGGCCGGTGCACAAACCGTGAACTCGATCGCGCAAGAGCAGACGCGGGCCATCGAGGAAGTTGCCCAAGCGGCACAACAGCTCACGGAAATGGTTGAACTGCTCAACCGCGAAATTGCCCGGTTCAAAACGGCGTAAAGGCGTACGGGACAAAACAAAAAGTCCGGCAAAAAAGCCGGAATCACAGAAAACCACAAGTGCAATGCATACAAGAAAATGCCTGTGACATGCCCCGAAGAAAGTGTCCGTTGCGCCAGACACTTCCGCTTGTGGCTGAGGATTGATAACCGTCCTCAGCCGCTTTCTATTTTACCATCCTCATAACATGTAACCAACCCTATCCTTATAAATTTCGCCAACTTTATTCTCATGAGGTATTTCTCTGCTCCCCGAAGCAGCCGCCCGAAATCGGTCTGCTCCGGAGTGAAGGGATGGGAAATCCCTGGACAATGAGAGGAAAGTATTATACAATACCTCTGTGTGCTTGAAAATATGTAAAAGAAGGGCGTTTCGCCATTTTTCGCGATCGATGTTCCCTCCATCCCCGTTCTGCGATCGCGCGCGGGTTGTCGTGATGGAAGTTCCGAAAAGAGAATCCCGGATGGATGATGTGTGCAAATCCGACGTTCGCGCAGATGTCCTCCCCTATCGTGGCAGGTTAGTGGCGGTTCCACGACTGAGGAACATCTGCGTTTTTTGCTGTCGAACGTGGTCGGTGGTGTGATAGCGGAAGAGGGTAAGAGGATGATGCACGGAAGAAAACACCTCGTTCTCGTCGCGATTTTGTTGATCGCGTTTTTACTCCGAATGTATGTGTTGATCACCAACGGTGTTTCGTTTTCCATCCACAGCGACGATATCGGCTATCTTCGCAGCGCCCAGACGCTGCTCCTAACCGGAACGCTCACCTATCACCGGTCTGACGAGCCGACCGTGCACATTATGCCGGGCATGCCGATTTTTCTCGCCGCGGTCTTCGCGGTGTTCGGTCATGGCTTTCTGGGTTTGCTGGCGGCAAAAGTGGCGATTATTGCGATCGGTGTTCTGGGGGTCTACGGGGTATATCGGATCGGTCGAACGGTTTGGGGGCATGGGGTTGGCCTGCTCGCGGCGCTCCTGATGGCGGTCTACCCGCCGCTGCTTGTTGTCGATAACCTTCTCCTGACCGAAACCCCGTTCATGACCGCGTTGATCTTCTTTGTGTACTATTCCATTCGGCTGTCCCGGACGCGAACGTGGCGTGACCTTCTTGCGGTGGTGGTGGCCTATCTGATCGCCCTGTATTTTCGGCCGACCATTGCCCTTGCGCCGATTTGCCTGCTGCCGCTGCTGCTCTTCAAACGGTATCCGCTTCGGCTCCTGACGAAGCAGGCCATCGGCGCCGCTCTGATCGTGGTGTTGGTGCTGGCTCCCTGGTGGATTCGCAATTACCTTCAGTTTGGCGCGTTTATCCCGTTGACGGGTAGCGCCGGCAATCCCCTTCTCCTCGGTACCTATCAAGGAGAAGGCTATCCCGACACGATCACCCTTGACGAATGGGTTAACGTGCTCATGCGGGTTTATCCCAGCCAGGACGCGTACACGAAGATGAAGGTGCAGGAGACGATAGCCAAATACCGTCTGCGTCAATGGTGGAAACACGACAAAACGTCCCTGCTGTATAGCTATGCCGTCCTCAAGCCGAAGATCTTGTGGCGGAAGCCCTTTTATCCAAAAGAAGTGCTGGGAATCTCGTATGTGCAAGTGCACGCGGTTCACCGGTACATTGTGGGGGCCGCCGTGGCGGGATATGCATTGGTCCTGTGGCGGCGGCAAGGGCGTCACGAAGGGGCATTTGTCAGTTTGGTGCTCCTCTACTTTACGGCGATTTACAGCCTTTACTTCGCGTATGAGCGCTATGCCTTGCCACTGATGCCACTTTGTTTCCTGGGAATGGCGGCGGGTTTGTTGCCGTTTCTTGTCCGCCGCGACTCTGACACGCGGTGTACGTTATGAGATAATAGAGAGCGTAGGGTGGCGCTGCAGGAGCGCGATGAGGAGGGCTTGTTATGGCACGCGTGTTGGTCATCATCCCCGCTTACAACGAGGAAGAGACGATTGCCCAAACCGTCACCGCTTTGATGCGTGCGACGCCCTACGATTATATAGTGGTCAACGACGGGTCGACTGACCGGACGCGGGAGATCCTCGTTCAAAACGGATTCAACTTTCTCGATTTGCCCGTCAATTTGGGCATCGGGGGAGCGATGCAGACGGGGTACAAATATGCGCTCATGCACGGCTATGACTATGCCATCCAGTTGGATGCTGATGGACAGCACGATCCCGCCGACTTGGACAAACTGGTTCGGGAGATTCAGACGGGCGAGTGGGACCTGGTCATCGGTTCGCGCTTTGTGCAACCGACCGGCTACCGCGGTAGCCGCCTGCGGCGGATCGGCATTTCCTATTTCTCGTTTATCCTGCGTCTGTTGACGGGAAAGAGAATTGCCGATCCGACATCGGGATATCGCATTGTCAACCGGCGAGTGATTGAGGAGTTCGCACGACATTATCCGACGGATTATCCCGAGGTGGAAGTGATTGTCTCGCTTGCCCGCAAAGGGTACCGCATCAAGGAGGTCCCGGTGAACATGAAGGCGCGCCAAGGCGGCGCATCGTCGATTACGCCGATCAAGTCGGTCTACTACATGATCAAGGTGACGCTGTTTTGTATGATTCGCCGACTGTTTCGGGAGGAAGCCGCAACATGATCAGCGTGCAGGGCATTGCGCTGCTGGCAACGGCAGCGTTTTTCTTGCAGGTGCTGTGGTTGACCAGCCGTCACAAGCTGCGTGACCGGTTGGCCTTTTTTTGGTTGCTCATTGCCGGACTGGGTGTGGTCATTGCGCTAGCCATCCCGGTGCTTAACCGTGTAGCCCATTGGCTGGGGATTTCCTACATGCCCACCTTTGTGATGATGCTTGCCATACTGGGCTTGCTGACCATCCTGATGTACCAGACGATTGTGCTTTCCCAGCAGGCTGAGACCCTTAAGAACCTGGTGCAAGAGATCGCGTTTCTGAAAAAGGAAGTGGACCACTTGAAATGGGGGAAAGACGTTCCTGCGGACAGGGACAACGGGGCCTGCTCGGGAGGCGATGAGGCGCAATGACGCTCAGTAATTTTTTGCTCATCCTGGCCAACGCCTGCTTGTTGGTGGCGGGACAAATGCTGTGGAAGTGGGGGTTACAAGGGCAGCCGACCGATTTTCGCCATGTGCGGTCTGTGCTGGCGTTGCTCGTGTCGCCCCCGGTTGTTGGGGGAATGGTGTTGTACGCCGTTGCCACGATCCTGTGGCTGTTCGTGTTGTCCCGTGTGCCGCTCAGCATTGCGTATCCTACGCAGAGCATCGCTTACCTCCTCGGCGTCATCGGGGCGTTTGTGTGGTTTGGGGAACCGATCACGGTGTGGAAGGTACTCGGTTGCCTGCTGATCATGGCCGGTGTTTCGTTGATCGGGTTCGGACCACGCGCCTCGTGAAATGCGGAGAGAGGAGGTGCGTCGTGTGCGCCTGCTGGGAATCGGCGGGCGAAGGGTTTCCGGATCGCCGTGTGCGCTTCTGCTCATCGTCGTCCTCGCATTTTCCTTGCGCTGGGGTTTTTGGATGAAGAACCTGCATGATTTTGTGTTGCAGGGCGACGCGCTCAATTACCATATCATGGCCCACCAGATTGTGGGGGATGGGGTGTATGGATATGCCCTCGGTCGCAAGTCGGGCGAGCCGAACGCCTATGTGACACCGGGCTACCCCTTGTTTCCAGTTCCTGTTTGACAATCCAGGGCTTTATCAGCAGATTGATTACTGGTTCCCCACCCTTTCCCCTTGGAATCACCGCCTCCATGCGGTGTTTTGCTGGTTCGGTACGGCGGGGCTCGTGTACGGGGCCATCGTGTCCCGTCGCCTGCGCGCCGTGACGGTCTTTGGCGCGCTGTTCCTGGGTTTGTACCTGCTGTTCGTGCCGACGACGCGCTATGCCTACCTGTTTATGGCGTTCCTCATGCTGGGCACCGCTTTTCTCTTGTGCGAGGGACTGCGGATGCTGCGGTCGGCCTTTCGCCCGCGCCGCAGCGATGCCCCGGCTGCTTCCGAGGGAGGGCGTGGGGATCTTCTTCGGTCCCAGGGATAAAAGTGTCGGGGGGATGATGCGGGCATTCTAAGGGACCGTTCCGCATGCAGTGTTTTCCGCCATTTTCACTTGCGATCGGGGGGACCATTTCGTATCCTTACAATAGCATTGCGAATCCGCATCGGAAGGGGGGCGGGGCGGGATTGCATCCCTTCGTCCATGCGCGGCAGGGTTGGCTATGGTGGTGGTGCGACGAGGGAGACGAGACGTGCGGATTTGACGTCACCGCTCTGGTGGGGGCGGAGACGGCGACAAACGAGGCGCCAGCGGGGAGCCCCGACGAGGGTGAGGGCGAGTTATGCCCGCTGGGGCGAAAGATCGCGTGAGGATGCGCCACCAGACAGATAGGAGATATCGGACGCCGGCTACGACGAACGTGCCGGCGGTCTAGGGGGACGGTTGGCTACTGCGACAGCGGGGACGGATTGTCACCGCATTTTCTTTTGACTTCTGCTGGGCCGTTGTTTAGCATGGTGTATGGTAAGAAGAAGGTGGAAATGGGGCAGCATGCCGGAGGAGAAGGCCAATGCCGCGCGCTGGGCGCGCATTGGCATTGATTTTGTAATGGGAAGGAGAGAAGACCAGTGAACGTTGCGGTTGTGGGACTTGGCTTTATTGGGCTTCCCTTGGCGCTTTCGTACGCGATGAAAGGGGCCAACGTCATCGGAATTGATGTGGTTCCCGAATTGGTGGAGGACATCAACCGGGGGATCTCCCATCACCAAGAATATTACGAGGGCAAGTCGCTGGCGGAGATTTTGCGCGAACAGCTTAATGCCGGTCGGTTCCGGGCGACGACCTCGTATGAGGAGGCCGCCCGCCTTGTCGACACCTACTTGATCACCGTCGGGGTGCCGGTGCGAAACGGCGACCCTGATCTCGCGCCGCTGCGCAGCGCGTGTTCGTCGCTGGCCAGGGTGCTGAAGAAGGGGGACACCGTTATCGTGCGCAGCACGGTGATCCCCGGGACGACAGAAGAAGTGATCCGGCCCCTCTTGGAGCAATCCGGTCTTGTCGCGGGGACCGATTTTTATCTGGCCTACTCGTCGGAACGGATTGCGGAGGGGCGCGCCTTTGAAGAGTTCCGCACCATGCCCCTTGCTGTCGGTGGGGTCAACGAGGCCAGCGTCGAGCGGGCCAAGGCGGTGCTGGCCTACGTGACCGAGGCGGAGATCACCGTCTCGTCCATCAAGGTGGTCGAGACGGCCAAGGTGATCGAAAACATCCAGCGCGACGTCAACATCGCCATGGTGCAGCAGTTCGCCCGCTTCGCCGAAAAGATGGGGCTGGATACCTTCGAACTGATCCGCGTCGCCAACACGCACAAGCGTGTCAACCTTCTGCTGCCGGGTCCGGGGGTGGGCGGATACTGCCTGCCCAATGCGCTGTACTACCTGCTTCCCAAAGCGCGTGAGCTCGGCGTAGGCGTCGAATTGTTGGAACTGGCCCGTCGCATCAACGACGGCGTGCCCAACGTACTGGTGAACATGCTCGACGAAGCGCTGCGGGACGAGGGGAAGACCCTGGCGGGGAGCCGCGTGGCGGTGTTCGGACTGGCGATGAAGGACTACTCCAATGACGACCGCATCAGCCCAGCCCATACCGTTGTGCGCCTGCTGCAGGAGGCCGGGGCCGAGGTGCGCGCCTACGACCCCGTAGTGCCGGCTTCGTATCCGTTCAAGGTGGACAGCGCGGAGCAGGCGGTGGAGGGGGCCGATGCGCTGGCCTTGCTCACCGTGCAAAA
>PKQU01000128.1 GCA_017577925.1 Bacillota bacterium | reverse complement strand
GCACTTTGAACGGGTTGGCGCAGCCGGCCACGAGCCCCAGCCCCAGGCAACCCAACAAGGTCAACACAAGCAGCCGCACGTTACCCCTCCTTCGTCGTTTCGCGGAAATGGCGTTTGAGCCGTTCCAAGATGGTTTGCACTTTCTGTGCCGCGTGCCGGTAGTCGCGGCGGGCCTGTGGATCGTCGGTTTCCAAGGCGAATTGGTGCAGGTCAACGAGCAGCTTCTCCAAATGGGCCAACAGCTGCTTGCCGGCAGGGTAGGCCCCTTTTTCCCATTCCCCCTTGCGGTCGACAAACAGCCGCCCCTGGTCGTCCAGTTGGGCGAGGGAGACGTCTTCTATGCGGTCGATACCCTGGCGCTTCAATTCCCCCACGAGCCAGGTGGTGGTACGTCCCGCTTCGGCCAGCCGCTGGTGGTTGATCTGGCCGTCCTTGATCACCGTGAAGGGCAGTGTTTCGGCGGCTACCGGAAGGCGCAAATCGTGGGGTTGCAGGGGTCGTTTGTCCGCCTTCGGGAGTACACTCACCTGGCCGTTCACTTCCAAAATGGCATAGGCGACGTCTTCCACCCGGAACACGTTTTTCAGGCGCAAGTTCATCAGCAGCTGGTCGATGGTGATCCGTTCTTTGCGCAGGTTTTCTTCAATGATGCGGCCGTCACGGATGAGGACGCGCGGTTCCGTCTCTAACCAGCGGCGCAGGCGTTGGCTCTTGAGGGCGGCGATAGCGAGGGCCACGGTAATTCCGCCCCACGCAACGATACCCATCAGGGTGGGGATCGTTTCGACTTCCAATTCCACCGACAGGGACGCGGCAATGGAGCCGATGGTGATGCCGGTCAGGTACTCGAACATCGTCATCTGGCCGATCTGCTGTTTGCGGATCAGGCGCGCGAATACAAACAGCGTGGCAAAGGCGATCAGGCTGCGGAGGATGACAAGCAGGCTGAACGACACGCAGTTCACCCCCATCCAGTCGAGGAGTAGTTTTCCACTTCGCCGTGTGGCCCATGCACGCCGGGGCGACGGAACGAGGCCGGTCGGGCGGCGTGCTATAATGGAAGGGCGACGGAGGGGGGACGGAAAAGATGGACGCCAAGCGCGTGCTGATCGTCGAAGATGAGGTGCACTTGGCGCGCTTTCTGCAACTGGAACTGGAACACGAAGGGTTTCGCACCCATGTTTGCCACGACGGCCGGGAAGGGCTGGAGTTGGCCCTTACCCAGCCCTTCGAGCTGATCCTCCTCGACATCATGCTGCCGTCGCTCGATGGGATTGAGCTGTGCCGCCGCGTGCGGGCGAAAAAAGACGTCCCCATTATCATGCTCACGGCGCGCGACAGCGTCTCGGACAAGGTGCTGGGCCTCGACAGCGGCGCCGACGACTATGTGACCAAACCCTTTGCCATCGAGGAGCTCCTGGCCCGCATCCGCGCCCTCTTTCGCAAAGAGCGGCGTGACGCCGGGGTGTACGAGGTGGGCGGGATCCGGGTCGACGTCAAAGGACGGCGCGTTTTTGTGCAGGGGCGGGAGGTGGAGTTGACCCCCCGGGAATTTGACCTTCTGGCGTTCCTCTTCCGCAACAAAAACCACGTCATGTCGCGCGACGTGATCCTGGACCGTGTGTGGGGGTATGCCTATACCGGGGACTCCAACGTGGTGGACGTTTACATCCGCTACCTGCGCAGCAAATTGGGTCCCATTGGCGAGAAGGTCATCCAGACGGTGCGCGGCGTCGGCTATGTGGCACGGGAGTGAGGCCTATGGCCATCAAATGGCGCCTGACCCTCTTTTCCGCCATCGGCCTGGTGGTGCTCCTTCTATTGTTTAACGTGTTTGTTTATCGTGTGTTGTGGGAATATTTCCAGTACGCCGAACGGGAGCGGCTTTCTGACAAGGCGCACGACCTGGTGGAGCTGTACCGCGAAGTTTCCCCTTACGTGATGGACCGGACGGCTTGGTTGCGATCGCACCTGGGGGATCAGGAAGCGGTGCGCCTTCTCGAAAAGGGCGTGGTGGTGGCCGAAGCCGACCCGAACGGCCTGCTTCGGGTTTCTTCGCCCACGGGCGACGGCGTTTCCGCCCCCGTTCTCACGGTAACCCTTCCCCTCGCGAAGGGCGGAGACGAGGTGCTGGTGCTGGCCTCGGCCATGGAAGAAGCGCATCGCCACATGGAACGCGTGGTGAAGACCACGGTTCTCGGGTCAATGTTCGTCCTGATTGGCGCGGTGGGCGGAGGATACTGGATGACGCGACTGGCCTTTCGCCCGGTGACGAGAATGATCCGCACCGTGCGCAGCATTTCCCCGTCCGTTCCCGAACCGCGCATCCCGGTCCCGAACAGTCATGATGAACTGGCGGAACTGGCCGTTACTTTCAACGACCTGCTTGGCCGCATTAACGCCCTCCTGCGCCGCCAGCGCCAGTTTGTTGCCGACGCGTCGCACGAGCTGAAGACGCCGCTGACGGTAATCGAGGGCTACCTGCGCCTGCTGCGCCGCTGGGGCGCCGCCGACCCCTCGGTGCGCGATGAGGCGCTGGCGGCCATCGAGCACCACGTCACCCGCATGAAGCGGTTGACCCACGACCTGCTGTTCCTGGCCCGCCTGGAAACAGAGTCGGAGGAAAAGGGTCCCAATGCGCTGGTTAACATCACCCTGCTGGCCGACCGCGTGTTTCGCGACGTGCACGCCCTCCACCCGAGGCGCAAGATGACGCGTACAGGGGATTCCGGCCCCCTCTACACCCTGGGCCGGGAAGACCAGCTGGAGCAGCTGCTGTACATCCTCCTGGACAACGCCGTGCAGCACACCGCTGCGGATGCTGGGATTACCGTGCGCACCGCTGCCTCGGGGGAGTGGGTGGTGTGTGAGGTTCACGACGAGGGGCCGGGCATCCCCGCGGAGGACCTGCCGTACGTGTTCGAGCGGTTTTACCGCGTCGACAAGGCCCGTGCACGGCGGCGCGGCGGAAGCGGGTTGGGCCTGGCCATCGCGAAGGCCATCGTCCAGGCTCATGGCGGCCGCATCGAGGTGGAAAGCGCCCTCGGCCGGGGCACAACCTTCCGCGTCTATCTCCCGCAGTACCGCGGGGAATGATCCAAGCCGGGCGCTTCCTTCGTGATGCTCACCGTTTTCTCATCGCCTTCTCAGGAACGCCGGGGGCAGCCTGCGTATAATAGAATTCCACTCCGGTGAGGAAGATGAGTTACGGTGAGCGTGGTGAAGCTGCTGGGCTTTCTGGTGGCCGCGCCGTTCGTGGGTCTTCAGCTGGTCGTGTTGCCGCTGGCGATCATCCGGTTTCTCGACGAGTATCGGATGATGTAGAGGTCTCGGCGGGCGGTGGTGCGCGGCGAAGCAGGGGATGGCGCGGGGTTTGGCGAAGAGGAGCCATACCGGCGAATGTCCGGGAGCCGACAGCGGAGCAAAAAGGGGGGAAGAGGGAATGGAGCTCGGCCTTCACGATAAGGTGTGCGTCGTCACGGCGGCGAGCAAGGGGATCGGGTATGCCATCGCCGCTGAGCTCCTTCGGGAGGGAGCGTACGTCGTCATCTGCAGCCGCGATCGGGAGCGCATCGCACGTGCTGCCGCAACGCTGGAGGCGGAGACGGGGCGTCCGGTGGCCTTGGCCCTCGAGGCCGATGTCAGCCAACGGGAGGCGATTCAACGGCTGGTGGCGGAAGTGGAACGCCGATTTGACCGGGTGCACGCCCTGGTGCTGAATGCGGGCGGGCCGCCGAGCGGTCCCTTTGCCTCCTTTTCGGACGAGGCGTGGGAGCAGGCCTTTCGCACCAACCTGCTCAGCGCCGTGCGCCTGGTACGGGAATTTTTGCCTCTCCTGCGCCGCGCGGGAGGGGCGCGGATCGTGGCCGTCGCCTCTTCGTCCGTCAAAGAGCCCATTCCGGGGCTGGCCCTGTCCAATGTGATGCGCGCCGGCGTTCAGGGACTGATGAAAACGCTGGCTGTCGAACTGGGGCCGGAGGGCATCTTGGTCAATACCCTCTGCCCGGGGCGTATCGCCACCGACCGGCTGCGCGAGCTGGACGAGGCGAGAGCGGCCCGGGAAGGCCGGTCGCGCGAGGCCGTGCAGCGGGAAATGGAAGGGGCGATTCCGCTCGGCCGCTACGGCACGCCCGGGGAATTTGCGCGGGTGGCCGCGTTCTTGCTTTCGGAAGCCAACACCTACGTGACGGGGCAGACGCTGTTGATCGACGGTGGACTGGTGAAGGCGTTCTAATTGCGAAAACGCAAGGACGGTGCCGATTCGGCACCGTCCTTTTTTTCGGGGTTCCATGCGCGAAGGGCCGGGTGCGGAAAACGACCGCCTAGCGCGTCCCGTATGCGCGCACGGCGTGCACGCCGGGTTGTCGGTTCCGTGACCGGCGTCTGGCGGGCCGGCGGGTGGCTTCCCGTGAAAGGCTGAGCACGAGACCCGTTGCCGTCATACAGACGATGAGCGACGAGCCGCCGTAGCTGATCAGCGGCAGCGGAACGCCGGTGATGGGCAGCAGCCCGGTTACGCCGCCCAGGTTGATCAAGGCTTGGATGGCGATCATCCCGACGATGCCGGTGCCCAACAGGTGGGCAAAGGGATCTGGGCAGCGCAGGCTGAGGATCAGCATCCGCCACAAGTACACCAGGTACACAAGCACGAACACGACGCAGCCGACAAACCCGAATTCCTCGGCGAACACGGCGAAAATGAAATCGGTGTGCGGAAAGGGCAGGTAGAAGTATTTTTGGATGCTCTGGCCGAATCCGGCCCCCGTTACCCCGCCGTGGGCGATGGCATAGAGCGACATGATGAGTTGGTAGGCCGCGCCCTGCTGATCGCTCCACGGGTCGAGGAAAGCGGTAAAGCGCTCGATGCGGTACGACGCCATCAGGACGAACCCGGTGATGAGGGCAAGGGCGAGGACCCCCAGCTTCAGAAGGTGGCGCAGGTTGGCCCCGCCCGTGACGAGCACAACCCCCGCCGTGGCGATCAACACCAGACCCGTGCCCAGGTCGTTCTGCAACAAAATTACGAGGAAGAACAGGCCCGTCACGATGAGCGGCGGCAAGAGCCCGGTCTGAAAGTCGCGAAACCGCTCCCCCTTCTTGGCGATCAGCGCCGAGAGATAGAGGAGGAGGCCGAGCTTGGCGAACTCTGCCGGCTGCAGGGACAAGGGGCCCAAGGCGATCCAGCCCCGTGCGCCGTTTACCTCTTTACCGACGCCAGGAAGAAACACCATCAACAAAAAAAGGAACGACCCTGCGGCAATGACCAAAAAGAGGCGCTTGTACACCCGGTAGGGGATGTTCATGGTCACAAGCAAGGCTATGAACCCGATTCCCGCGCTGATGAGCTGGCGCTTGACAAAATAAAAGGGATCCTCCTTGTACCAGTAGGCGATCACCTGGCTGGCGCTGGCGATCATGACGAGGCCGAAGCCCACCAGGACGAGAGTAAGAAAAAACAGCACAAAGTCGGGCGCTCCGCGTTTGGCTTCCATGGCGGCCTCCTCAAGTCCTTTGCAATCCAAAAAAACAGGAAAGAGAGGATTGCTCCTCTCTTCATTCGCGATGAGTTATCGAGATTCCTCTTTTTCCAAGGCCGCTTTCAATTCATCGAGGGCCCGCTTGGCCGCCTGCTCCACGGAGACCGGAACGGGAGCGTCATAATCAAGACCGTGGGGAAACAGGTGCTTGGCAATGACAGGTTCCTTCAGCTTCAACACGGCCATGGGATTTTCCAGCCGCCCTTTGGCCGCATCGGCCGGCACGCGCAGGTAGTACGTGGCGCCCGTATCCTTGTCGACCAGCTTGAAGTCGTAATATGCCTTATCGTAATCCCAAGCCCACCGGACAAATCCGAGATCGTTCATGAGTGCATCCAGTTCGCCCAGCGTTCGTTCGATTCCCGCAAGCCCGGTGTTGGCAATCTCCATTGCCGATCCTCCTTTGCCAGTGTGATCCC
>PKQU01000127.1 GCA_017577925.1 Bacillota bacterium | reverse complement strand
GGTGCAAAGGATTCAACAGGGGAACGTCCGCCTGTATTGCCTCTATCTCCTCATTACCCTGGTTGTCCTGTTGGTCACGACGGTCGGATAGGAGGAGAACGAGATGGCCGTAAGCACGTCGCTCCTCATCGGTCTGGGGCAGGCCGTGTTGCTTCTGCTCGTTGCCCCGCTGTTTACGGGTCTTTCGCGTGTATTGCGGGCAAAACTGCACGCGCGGAAAGGGCCTGACCTGTTTCAGGATTACCGGGATCTCTTGAAGCTCCTCAAAAGGGAAGAAGTGGTGCCCACCCAGGCCAGCTGGGTGTTCCGGGCGACGCCCTACATCGTCATGGCCGCCACCCTGCTGATCGCCATGATGATCCCCGTCGTTACGCGGCAGGCCCCCTTGGGGATGGCCGGCGATCTCCTCGCTGTCGTGTACCTGCTTACCCTGATCCGCTTCTTCCTCTCCCTCGGAGGGCTCGATTCCGGCAGCGGGTTTGCCGGGATCGGTGCCAGCCGGGAGATGGCCCTGGGCGTTCTTGTGGAGCCCACGGTGATCCTGGTGCTGTTTGTGCTGGCCTTCCTTTCCGGGTCGACGGATCTGGGCACCATCAGCCAAAAGATGGCGGCCGGTGAGCTGCCCTACGATCACCCGGCCATCTGGTTGGGCATGGCGGCTTTCGCGGTGGCCACGTTTATGGAAACCGGCAGGATTCCCTTTGACTTGGCGGAAGCCGAACCGGAAATTCAGGAGGGCCCCCTTACGGAATATTCCGGGCGCGCCCTCGCCCTGTTAAAGTGGAGCCTCGCGTTGAAGCAGGTGGTGGTCATCGCCCTGTTTCTGGCCGTATTCGTTCCCTTTGGGAGCGCAGCGGTGGCGGGGCCTGTCCCAATCTTCGTCTCCCTGCTGGTGTTTCTCCTGAAGGTTGCCGGGTTTTTCGTCGTCGCGGCGCTCTTGGAAAACAGCATGGCCCGATTGCACCTCTTCAAGGCGCCGGCGGTGACGTGGGCGGTGTTCGGCCTCGCCCTGCTGTCCTTTGTGTTCTACCTGGCCGGTATGTAACTGGAGCAGAAAGGGGAGAAGGTCATGGCCGGCACGAGCGTGGTCAATGCCCTGGCGGTAATGCTTATCCTGACCTCGATGCTGGTAGTCGAAGCCAGGAAGCTCCGGGTAGCGGCATACATGTACAGCCTTCAGTCCTTGGTTTTGGTAGCCATCTTTCTGTCCCTGGCGACGTTTCTGCATGCCGAACCGCTGTACGTTTGGTCTATTACCGCGCTAATCACCAAGGCCTTCCTGGTGCCCGCTTTCCTCATTCGCACCTTGAAAACGGTAGGGGAGCAAACAGATGGGGAGACGATCAGCGCCACGGCGTCCGTCTTTCTTGCCGTGCTGCTGGTGGCCTTGTCGTTCGGGGTCGTCGATTCCCTGCAGACGTACGCGATACTCAAGATCCGGGTGCCGATGGCGGTCTCGATTGCCCACTTCCTTCTCGGCTTGCTCTGTATTTTGGTGAAACGGAACGCGCTGAAGCAGATCCTGGGCTATTGCTTGATGGAAAACGGATCCCATTTGACCCTCGCCCTCATGGCGTACAACGCCCCCGAGACGGTGGAGATCGGGATTCTGACCGATGCGGTGTTCGCGGTGCTGATCCTGACGGTCATCGCCAAACGCCTGTACAAGGGCTTCGGTACGCTGGACACAGGAAAGCACACCTTGTTGAAGGGGTAGTGGCTACCGGATAGTGGAAGCGCTTTCTCACGTCTGGAAAAACGCGGGGTCGGTGATGGTAATGATGCGAGACTTGACTTCCAGTTTCCCGGCTGCTTTGTATTCCTGCAGGGCATGACTGACGGTTTCCCGGCTGGTTCCGGCCATCCTCGCCAGGTCAGTGGTGGTGAGCGGGCAGGGGATGCGGATGGTGGAGGCCCCCATTTTCTCCCCGAGGTCCTTGATCAGAAGGCTGATCAGCTGCCGCACCCGATCGGTGGCGTGCACCTGGATCAGCTTTTGGATCCGGATTTCATGTTCGTGCATCTTGTCGCCCATAATGCGGATCAGTTGAATGAGGGCAGCGGGGTGGTCCTGGATGATCCGCTCAAATTTGTCCATCGGGAGGTAGATCAGCTCCACATCGGTTACCGTTTCTGCGGAAAATCGATACTGCTTGTCCTGGAACAGGCCGACATAGGGGAACATGCTGTAGGGCTTCAGGTAGAGGAAAAGCTGGCTGGAGCCGTCGTCATTGGTGCTGACCAGTCGCACATAACCTTTCAGCAGAAAGTAGATCCGGTCCCGCGGATCGCCCTCCATGAACAGGATCTGCCCCCGGTGATACGTTCGGAAAAAGGCATAGGCCATGATTTCCTGCACCTGTTGCTTGGGGAGCGCGCGAAAGACGGGAAAGTGGCGAAGGGAATGTTTCAGAACGGATGACATCGAGTCTGCCTCCTGGGAGGTTTACTGAATCTTCCACCCTTTATTGTAACGAATTGCACCTGTAAGCATGTTCGGCGTGCGTGACAAAACAAGTACCAAAGAATTGTGTTTCTGCGAACAACCGATCTTGGATGCATACGCCGTTTCGCCCCGTACAAACTAGTAACGGCAACGTTTCCAGATTACGGGGGAACCCGACCAGGAGGTACCGTTGATGAAGGCACTAGTCTTTCGTGGGCCGGGAGCGATCGAATGGGTGGAGAAGGAAAGGCCGTCGATTCAGCGCGCGACGGATGCGATCGTCAGGATTACCAAAACGACGATTTGTGGCACGGATTTGCATATTCTCAGGGGCGATGTGCCCACCGTAACCGATGGCCGGACCCTGGGGCACGAAGGCGTCGGCATTGTCGAAGAAGTCGGATCCGATGTCCGCAATTTCAAGGCCGGTGACCGGGTGCTGATTTCTTGCATCACGTCCTGCGGAAGGTGCACGTACTGCAAAAGGGCGATGTACGCCCACTGCGAAGACGGCGGTTGGATTTTGGGGAACCTTATCGATGGAACCCAGGCGGAATATGTCCGTATCCCCTATGCCGATACGAGCCTCTACCCGATTCCGGAGGGCTGCGATGAGGAAGCCCTCGTCATGCTGAGCGACATCTTGCCGACGGGCCTGGAAATCGGGGTGATCAACGGCGAAGTTCACCCGGGAGACGTGGTCGCGATTGTCGGGGCCGGGCCGGTTGGGATGGCGACGCTCCTGGCCGCGCAACTCTATTCGCCGGCGGAGATCATCATGATCGATCTCGACGCGAATCGCCTGGAGATGGCCAAGAAGTTCGGGGCCACCAAAACCGTGAACGGCGCTGAAGGCAACGCGGTGGAACAGGTGATGGACCTGACGGGGGGGAAAGGCGTCGATGTGGCCATCGAGGCCGTCGGGTTCCCTGCCACCTTTGATATCTGCCAGCAAATCCTGAAACCCGGCGGGCGGCTGGCCAATGTCGGGGTTCACGGCAAGCCCGTCGAGCTGCGCCTGGAACAACTGTGGCTGCGCAATGTCAAGATCACGACGGGACTGGTGAGCACGAGCACGACCCCGATGCTGATCAAGACCGTGCAATCCGGGAAGATCAACCCCCAGCAGCTGGTCACCCACCGGTTTCCACTTGACCAGATCCTGCAGGCGTACGAGGTTTTTCGCCATGCCGCCAGAGAAAAAGCGTTGAAGGTGATTCTTTATAACGATTAACCCAGCTGCACAGGAACGGCACGAGCCGTTCCGTTATTTTTTTGCCGCGCGTGGAACCGTGGTTGTTGTCCGATGCCCACGGCCGGTGTCCGGCTGCGCGCGGGCAGCAGCGGTATGGTGTCACGCCCTCTCCGGATGGTAATCGTTTCCCGGCTGGGTTACGATAAGGGTACATGAAATGGAGGGGGAAGGACAGCCGATGTCCGGACGCGCGGAACGAAAGCCGAACCGGCTTATCCACGAAAAGTCGCCCTACCTGCTGCAGCACGCCTACAATCCGGTCGACTGGTATCCTTGGGGCGACGAGGCCTTCGAGAGGGCGAAGCGTGAAGACAAGCCGATCTTTTTGTCCATCGGGTATTCCACCTGCCACTGGTGCCACGTGATGGAGCGGGAGTCCTTTGAGGACGAAGAGGTGGCCGCGGTCTTGAACCGCGACTTTGTGGCGATCAAGGTGGACCGGGAGGAACGGCCCGACATTGACCACATTTACATGACGGTCTGCCAGGCGATGACGGGGCACGGCGGTTGGCCCCTGACGATCATCATGACGCCGGACAAAACGCCGTTTTTCGCCGGTACGTACTTTCCGAAACGGAGCCGGTACGGGCGGCCAGGCCTGTTGGATATCCTGCAGCAGATCGCCGACGTGTGGAAACACGACCGCGCCCGCATTGACCGGGTGGGCCGGAAGGTGCTGGACGCCCTTCGGCCGCATTTCCAGAACCGTGCCGGCGAGCTCGACGCCTCCGTCCTCGACGAGGCGTACAAGCAGTTTGCCGAGCGGTTTGACGCCGCCTACGGTGGGTTTGGCCCGCCGCCGAAATTTCCCACGCCGCACAATCTTATTTTCCTGCTGCGCTACGGTCGCCTGACTGGGAAGGCGCAGGCCACGGCGATGGCGACGAAAACCCTCGAGGCCATGCACCGCGGCGGCATCTACGACCACATCGGCTTTGGGTTTGCCCGCTACTCGACCGACCGCGAGTGGCTTGTGCCCCACTTTGAAAAGATGTTGTACGACAATGCCCTCCTGGCCTACGCGTACCTTGAAGCGTACCAGGCAACGGGTGACGCGCGGCATGCCCGCGTGGCCCGCGAGATCTTCACCTACGTGGAACGGGAGATGACGGATCCGGATGGTGGATTTTATTCTGCGCAGGATGCCGACTCCGAGGGCGTGGAAGGCAAGTTTTACGTGTGGACGCCGGACGAGGTGAAAGCCGTTCTTGGCGCCGACGACGGCGCTCTCTTCTGCGACGTGTACGACATCACGCCCGGGGGCAATTTCGAGGGCAAGAGCATTCCCAACCGCATTCACACGTCGCTCGCCTCGGCGGCGCGGCGCTACGGGATGACGGTGGAGGAGTTGGAAAAGCACCTTGAGGCGATGCGCCGGAAGCTGTTTGCGGCGCGCGGGCGGCGCGTGCCGCCGCACAAGGACGACAAGATCCTCACCGCCTGGAACGCCCTCATGATCGCCGCGCTGGCCAAGGGGGCAAAGGTGCTCGGCGAGCCGGCCTTGGCCGAGCGGGCCATACGGGCTACGTCCTTCCTCTTCGCCAAGTTGCGCCGCGGTGACGGACGGCTCCTCGCCCGGTACCGCGACGGCGAGGCGGCCCATCTGGCCTACCTCGACGACTACGCCTTTTTGACATGGGCCCTGTTGGAGCTGTACGAAGCCACCTTCGAGGCGCGGTTTTTGCGCGACGCGCTGGGGCTGACCCGGCAGATGTTCAACCTGTTTGGGGATGACAAAGACGGGGGGCTGTTCTTTACCGGGCGCGACGCCGAGGCGCTCCCTGCCCGGCCCAAGGAGGTCTACGACGGGGCGATGCCTTCGGGCAACTCCGTGGCCGCCTACACCCTTGTGCGCCTGGCGCAGCTCACCGGAGACGAAGCGTTGCGGCGCAAAGCCGACCAGCAGCTGCAGGCCTTCGCCGGCGACGTGCGCGCGTTCCCCAGTGCCCATGCCTTTTTCCTGCTCGCCCTGCAGGCCGACGTGGCCCCGTCTGCCCAGGTGGTCGTCGTCGGGCGGTCCGGGGCACCGGACACGGAGGCAATGCTGCGCGCGGTGCGCAGGGTGTATGCCCCGCAGGCGGTTGTGTTGCTGGTGCCCGAGGGGGAGGCACGCGGGGAAGTAGAGGCGCTTGTCCCCTATGTGTCCGGCATGCGGATGGTTGACGGAAAGGCGACGGCCTACCTCTGCCGTCACTTTGCCTGCCAGGAACCGACGACGGATCCCGAAGTGGTGGCGGCGCAGTTGGCGGAGTTCGCGCTCTCCCGCGAATGACGTCGTGACCATACGGGATCGCGCGGGCCGTGCTTCCGC
>PKQU01000126.1 GCA_017577925.1 Bacillota bacterium | reverse complement strand
CTGCGGGACATGGGTGTTCCTGGAAAGTTGTACATCATGCAATCCAACGGTGGAACGACCACCTTTGCCCAGGCAAAGGAAACCCCCATTAACATGGTGGAATCGGGGCCGGTGGCCGGCATTTTCGGTGCTGCCATGTTGGGGAAACTGCTGGGCCAGCCCAATGTGATCGCCTTTGACGTGGGCGGTACGACGGCCAAGTGTTCGCTGGTGGACAACGGCGAGGTGACCATCACCACCGAATACCGTATCGAACGGGACGAGCGGCACGCCGGGTACCCGATTAAGGTACCGGTAGTGGACATTGTCGAGATTGGCAACGGCGGCGGGTCCATCGCCTGGATTGACGAGGCCGGGGCGTTAAAGGTGGGACCGAAATCGGCAGGGGCCAATCCGGGGCCGGTAGCCTACGGGAGGGGCGGAACGGAGCCCACCACAACGGATGCCAATTTGGTCACCGGCCGCCTGAATCCGGCGAACTTCCACATGCCCGTGGACATGGACGCGGTGCGCCGGGCCATTGACGAGAAGATCGCCCGCCATTTCGGCGTCTCGGTGGAGGAAGCGGCGCTGGGGATCCTGCGTATCGCCAACGCCAACATGCTGAACGCGCTGAAGTTGATTTCCGTCCGCAAAGGGTACGACCCGCGCGACTTTGCCCTGGTTGCCTTTGGCGGTGGCGGGGCCCTGCATGCCACAGCCCTGGCCCGGGAACTGGGCGTGAAGAAGGTGATCGTTCCCGTGGCTGCCTCGGTCTTCTCCGCGTGGGGCATGCTCATGACCGATTTGCGCCGCGACTGGTTGCGCACGGACATCCGGCGCGTGCAGGATCTGGATTTGAACAAATGGAACGCCTTGTGGAACGAAATGGAACGCGAGGCGCTCCAGTGGTACCGTGAACAGGGCTTTGCCGACGACCAGGTGGTGTTCGTGCGCCATGCGGACATGCGGTACCTGGGCCAAGAGCACACGGTGAAGGTGCCGGTTCCGGGCGGCAACCTGACCCCGGACGATGTGGAAGAAGTGGTGCGGCGCTTCCATGCGGCCCACGAGAAGCGGTACTCCTTTAAGCTCGAACACATGGCAACGGAGATCGTAAACATCCACGTGGTGGCCTTTGGACGGGTGCAAAAGCCTGAACTGGCCAAGCTTCCGCCCGCTTCCGGAAGCGTAGAGGAAGCCAAGAAAGGCGTTCGTCCCGTGTATTTCGAGGAGGTCGGCTGGGTGGAGACGGCGCTCTACGAGCGCGACCGCCTGGGCCCGGGGATGATGGTTGAAGGGCCGGCGATTGTGGAAGAACCCACAACGGCGACGGTGCTCTATCCCGGCCAGACGCTGCACGTCGATCCGTACGGCAACCTGATCGTGGAAACGGGCGCCTAAGGCGAAGCAACAGGAGGTGTTGAGCTGTGGCGAAGACGCACGTGGATCCGTTTACGCTGGAAATCGTGAAAGACTCGCTGATCGCCATCGGCGAGGAGATGTTTTACACCTTGGCCCGCACGTCGATGAGCCCCATCATTTACGAGGTGCTCGACTTTGCCAGCGGGCTGACCGACGCCAAGGGGCAGCTGCTCACCCAAGGCAACGGCGTTACCGGTTTCATCGGCATGCTTACCTTCATGGTGAAGGAAACGCTGGCTAAGTACGGCGCGACGGGGAACATCAAGCCGGGTGACGTGTTCCTCATCAACGATCCTTACGGTGGAGGCGGGTCGCACCTGTCGGACGTCGGGCTGGTTCTGCCCATCTTCGTCGACGGCGAGCTTCTTGCCTTTGCCGCCAACAAGGCCCACTGGACCGAAGTGGGCGGCAAGGACCCCGGCTCGTGGACGACCGATTCGACGGAGATTTACCAGGAAGGGCTGCAATTCCCCTGTGTCAAGCTGTACGAGGAAGGCAAATTGAACCAGGCGATTGTGGAGATCATTGCTGCGAACGTCCGCTTCCCGGATCTGTCGCTGGGCGACATGTGGGCCCAAGTGGCGGCGTTGCGGACCGGGGAGAAGCGGTTTCAGGAGCTGTGCGCCAAATACGGGAAAGAAACGGTGAAGGCGTCGATCGACTACCTCCTTGACTACGGTGAGCAGATGGCCCGCCGGGAACTGGCCAAGCTGCCGAAGGGCGTCTTTGAAGCGGAAGACTTCATTGATGACGACGGGCTGGGCAACGGACCGATCCGCGTCAAGGTGAAGGTCACGATCACCGATGACGAATTCATCTGCGACTTTACCGGGACCGATCCACAGGTACCGGGCCCCATAAATTGCTCGTATACGGGACTGGTTTCCGCCGTGCGCACCGTGTTTTTGGCGGTCACCAATCCGTCTCAGGACGTGAACGACGGCGTGTTTCGCCCCCTCAAGGTGATCGCACCGGAAGGGACGGTGCTCAATGCCAAGCGGCCGGCGCCCGTGTCGACGTATTGGGAATCGATGATCTTTGGGGCGGATGTGATCTGGAAGGCACTCGCTCCGGTTCTTCCCGATCGCCTTACCGCCGGCCATCTCTTGTCGGTTTGCGCCGTCATTCTCGGCGGCACGCATCCCGACACCGGTGAGCCCTTCCTCATTGTCGAGCCTTCTGTCGGCGGATGGGGGGCCGGCCGGGGCATGGACGGGCAAAGCGGCCAATTCTGCATCGGCGACGGCGAGACCTATAACGTCCCGGTGGAGGTGGCCGAAACGCGGTACGGCGTGCTGGTGGAGGAGTATG
This sequence comes from Bacillota bacterium, assembly GCA_017577925.1. GTDB lineage: Bacteria > Bacillota > Bacilli > Calditerricolales > Calditerricolaceae > Calditerricola. The sequence goes on along the minus strand of PKQU01000126.1, from coordinate 3,358 downwards.
CGCTGCGCACCGACGGGGCGGGGGCCGGCGAGTGGCGCGGCGGCTGTGGCGTCGTTCGTGCCTACCGCGCGCTGACGGACGGGCAGTTTCTGACGGCCACCTTTGGCCGCCACAAGTACGTGACGTGGGGTGCCGGCGGCGGCCATAACGGGTCTCGCAACGAGATCGTGGTGATTCGCGCTGACGGTACCGTCGTTGGACCGTTTGGCAAATGCGCGCGGCTTCCCTTGAACAAGGGCGATGTGGTGCGGCTCATCACCGCGACGGGCGGCGGGTACGGCGATCCCTTCAACCGTCCGCCGGAGCGGGTGGCCGAGGACGTGAAAAACGGATACATCACCGTGGAGCAGGCCCGCGACCTGTACGGCGTGCGGGTCAACCCGGAGACGTTTGCCGTGGAAGGCGTGACGCCACAGCGCGCCGCACGGGAGGCGAATGGATGATGCGCATCGCGCGAAAACCCGAGAAAGATGCAGATGCGCCGGTGACCACGCTGTTTGCGGAAGGAGACGTGCCGGGTGGACGAGCCTCCTTTGGGATCGCGGTACTCCCCCCTGGCGACCGGATTCCCGCAAGCGGCGTAAGCGTGCACGCCGACTGTGACGAGTACACCTATGTGGTGAAAGGGACGGCTCTTGTTCACGTTCAAGGGGAAACCGTTCGTCTTCATCCCGGGGACGGACTGCTCATTCCCGCCGGAGCGGCCCATTGGGCGCTCAACGACGGCGATGCACCTTTGGAAGTTGTGTGGGCGTTGGTTCAGCGGGGACGTTAAGGTTGTCTGCGGGGGCAATGGAAGGGGCAACCTGGCAGGGGTTGCTCCTCCATCCGATCATCTTTCCTAAAATTCTGTGAATAGGGAGGAATTTTGAACATGGTGTTGTCCAAGGCGTACGGGCAAAAAAGGACAAGGTGAGCACGTCCAGATTCCGGTTGGACGCTTGTTTGCGCAAATGCCGCTAACCAAGCGGCATTGGCAAGCAGGGTTTGGCCTGTTTTTCACGTTTGTCATTGAAGCGTGGGAATTGATGGTCATTGTTTATGTGGCGGGGATGATTGGCCAAGATTTCGGTTTGAATCAGGTGCAGATTGGCTCCCTCATGGGCGTGATCTTTTTGGGGATGATCCCGGGATGTTTGTTGTGGGGGCTTCTTGTTGACCGCCTGGGGCGAAAGCGGACCGTGATGTGGTCGTTGATCTTGTACGGGATTTTGTCGGGCATCAGTGCCTTTTCCGTCAATTATGCCATGCTTATGGCGACGCGGTTTTTGTCCGGTTTGGCCATCAGCGGCTGCTTCATTACCGTTTTTCCCTACTTTGAGGAGCTTCTGCCGGTGAAACAGCGCGGCCGTGCCACCGTATACCTGGCCTCCGGTTGGCCCATCGGGACGCTTCTGGCGGTGGCGGTCAGCTATTTGGGGATGAAGTTGGACTGGTCGTGGCATGCCATTCTGTTTGTCAGTTCCCTTGCGGCACTGTGGTTTCTGGTTGTCTGGCGTTATGTACCCGAATCGCCGTATTGGCTGGTGGCGAAAGGAAAACAAGAGGAGGCGAAGACCGTTTTGGCCGATTTGTCGGCCGGGCGTATGGCGGTTGAGGACGGCGTAACCCTTGTTGTTGAGGGGAAACAAACCGGCAACTATCTGTCCATTTTCCGGCGCAATGTGCGCAATACCACGCTGTTGCAAACGCTTATCAATTTTTGCTACTCGTGGGGGTATTGGGCTCTCTTTATGTGGATGCCCTACATGCTTGCTGAATCCAAAGGGATTGCCTTTGTGAACAGCCTGGGTTTTGTTGTCGTGTCGGCCTTGTTCCAGTTCCCCGGCTACATCGCGTCGTCCTCTTTGACCGGAAGATTTGGCCGCAAAAAAGTGATGATTGCCTTTGTGCTGGGGGCGGCCGTCGGGACTTTCGGGTTCGCGGCGTCGGATACGACTGCGGTGCTGCTGGCGTGGTTGGCCATGCTCTCCTTCTTTAATCTGGGCGGTTGGGGCGTCTGGGACACCTGGATGGGTGAGCTGTATCCTACGGAAACGCGGACTGCAGCCTATTCATGGGGAGCGATGTCTCAGCGCGTGGCCAACTGGCTGGCACCGTCGGTGATCGGAGCCTTTTTGGCGTCGAACCAAAGTTTCCTGGTGACCAACGCCTTTATCGCTTTGTTCCTCGTGGTGACCGCTGTCGCTGCCCTGTTCCTGCGGGAAACCGAGGGCGACATCTTGCATTGACCGTTGTTGCAGGCTGACAAGACGTGATGCAAGCAAGTATGGAGGTGAAGGCTGTGAAACTGCTGTGGATCAATCCCATCGCGACGAATGTGTACGACGAGCCGATTCGCATCTATCTCGAATCGGTCAAAGAACCGGGCACGGAAATTAACGTCGTCTCCTTTCCCCCGCCCGGCCCTACGCATTTGGAGTACAATTGCTACGAAATGTGGATGATGCCCCAGTTGCTCAGAACCGTGCGCTGGGCGGAGCAACAGGGTTACGACGCGGCCGTGATCGGGTGCTTCTACGATCCCGGCCTGCGGGCCGCGCGGGAGCTAACCCAGCGGATGGTCGTCACGGCTCCCGCGGAAGCCTGCCTCCGCATTGCCGCTACCCTGGGTGAATCGATGGCCATCTTGGTGGGGCGGCAGAAATGGATCCCGGAGATGAAGGAAAACGTGCACAAATACGGGTACAAAGAGAAATTAGCCGCATTTAAGGTCCTCAATATGGGCGTCCATGATTTCCAGATGTGTCCGTCCGAAACGAAACGGCGGATTTTGGAAGCGGCCCGCGAGGCGGTTGAACGGGACGGCGCCGACGTGATCGTATTGGGTTGCACGGCGGAATTCGGGTTTTACCAGGAGATTCAGAAGGAAATCGGCGTACCGGTCGTGGACGCGGTCGTGGCTCCGGTTAAGTTTGCTGAGTTTTTGGTGAAACTTCGTCAGTTGGGCTGGGGGCATAGCAAGCGAATGGGCTATGAAGGGCCTCCGGAGAGTGAACTGAATTCCTGGGCTATCCTTGGGCCCTGCCGATGAACAACGCTGTCTACCGGCGCGCATGGGTGTGGAAGAGGGGCGCGTCTCGCAAAAAAAGAAAAAGGGGCGACGGGCGCCCCTTTGAGATGGGTGGCAAATCCCTGTGCGTAAAAGCGATCAGCCTTGGTCCTTCGATGGGAAGGTTTCCGGTGCATTGGCCGCGGCCGGCAACCGAATCATCGGCAATAGGAACAGGGAGCCGAGGAAAAAGAGCAGCGCGGACAAAACATAAATGACCTCAATCGGCAGCTGAGCCTTGAGGACCCCGGCAATGCTCATCGTGGCCACCATTCCCCCCATGAAGAGGGGGTTGAGGATGCCGTT
>PKQU01000125.1 GCA_017577925.1 Bacillota bacterium | reverse complement strand
GTAAACTTCTGCCGTTCTTCCGGCGTTAGTTGCCTGGCCGTTTCGATAAGTTGGATGAGTCCTACTGTTAGGGTTTTACAAAAGTTGGCTATGGCATTAGACGTATCAGTCATTGAGTTATTTAGTGAGGATCAAGATTAACCGGAGTGATGTGAAGTGATACCCCGATTACCTCTCTTGTACAGAGGGCAGTCCTTAACGCATCGTCGCATACCCTCGTCACGAGGGGAGATGCGGCGATGCCGAAGCGGCGCCAATTTAAGCGGGAAGGAAACGTCGTGTATACCACCCAGATCGGCAACACGACGATCCGGATATGTGACGACTTCGTCGCCCGGACTCAGGAGGAGATCGAAAAGGTGCTCGATGAGATGCACGCGGCCGGGTGGGCGATCATTGAGAGCCTGCAACGAAATGAGACGGTCAAGTGAGTGCCTTGCTGAAGGTGTGTCCACTTAAGGATCAGAAGCAAGACACCACCGCCACCTACGCCATGGGTCTCACGGGCACGGGGTAATCCCGGGCCCAGAGCTGTGGGACAAGCTTATTGTTCCCTCTACACTAAGCTTATTGTTCCCTCTACACTATTTTTTAACGGCTTCGACGGTCTACATTACCGATCCTGCGGCGTACGAGGAATTGTGATGCTGACGTATTAGCGTTGATTCCGTGGGAGGTGTCAAAAGAATGAAGGGCCTGATACTTATGTGCTTGATTCTTGCGGTTTTTTCCGGCGTGATTCTCACACATGGACAAGCTTTGGCCGCGGTTCTTTGATTCACGTTCGCGGTACTGTTTACACTAGCAGTCATTGCCAAATTGGAGAAAGAAAAGCCCACCGCTGAGCGGTGAGCACAAAGCAAGTATGGAGCCTTAATTCAGGATACCCAACGAAGACAAAGATATTGGCTCGACTATTAAAAGTTTCCCTTTCTACGGCCATTGGTCATCTCCAATCTGCTATGGTGGTGTGGGCCATGGACTTTGCGCAGGACGGAAACGTGGAAGCGGCTGGCCCCCGGATCGGGGTGGCCTTCGAACGCCAGTTCTACCGGATGGGCGCCGCAGATGCAGAAAGGTACCGTCGGGAGGGCCTCCCTGGCGTTCACCGGGGTACCCGATACGCGCAGCCGCTTCCGCGAAACCTGAGCTTCGGCGGAGGGGTGTCGGCGGCAGAGGCACGGCGGCGAATCAGCGCAGTCGATGGCCGCTACACGATTTTCAACACCACGAACATTGACCGCGTGTACGGGCGGCCGGCCATCGAGTTTCGGTATCCGAACGGGACCCTGGACCACCGCCAGATCCAGGCCCAGATCCAGGTTGCGAATGCCGTCGTGCATCAGGCGGCGGTGATTCGCAACGATTCGCCCCAGTCGCCGTTTACGCCGCGGTTCAGCGAATACGACAGACACGTTTGCCGTTTTGACGACGTGTCCGCGGAAATGGAAAAACAAAACTTCCGCGAGTTTCTCGACGTGCTGGCCAACCCAGCGGATCGCCTGGCGGCGACGTGGCTGTGGCTTCGGGGACGGGTGTCTCAGGAGTAGTTGACAATAGGAAAACGAAATATTATTCTATAGGAAAAAGACGTTCGCTTTCTTAAGAAGGGAGCTGACACGATGCCCGAAAAGCCCCACGTGCAGTTCGTCAACATCGAGGAACGACGTCACTGGCTGGAGCCAGGGCAGGAGCCCCGGATGCCGTACTACATCGTGTTTGCCGACGGCCGGCGGGGGGAGGCGGCCAACCCCTCCCGGCTCATGGACCTCATTATCCACGAGTTTTTCAGTGACGTGACCGACCCACACACGTTCTATTTGCTGGGCGTGCTGCGCCTGCGGGACATCGCGGCCGGCCCGCTGGCCATGCAGGGGATCCGGGCCCGGGTCTACGACGGCGTGGGCCCGGTTTACGACTCGGCCATCAGCCGGTACAAGGACGAGGAGGAAGAGGCGGGCGAGCTTGCGTTCGTGAACCCCGATGACCCCGTGATTCTGGACGGCTGGGACTCTTGGACCGTGGTCGCCAGCCTGATCCGGGCCGGGTACATCAAGCTGTACGAGAAGTACCCGACCTGGAGCGGGGACGGGAAGGAGAAGCAGAAGCGGTGCCAGGGCTGCATCTTCCGCGGCGACGTGGTGGTAGAGGACGGCGAGGAGTGGATGTACTGCCACTGCTTTGAGATGGAGCTCTTGGAAGAGAAGGTGGGGCCGAATTGCCCGTACATCACATGCGGCGCCCCCTATCTGGGCTACCGCGAGGTGCGGCCCGAAGACCTCCCGGACCCGGCGGACTGGAAGCCGGACTGGACGCCGCCGGAGCGGCGGACGAAGGAGTACGTAGGCTTCCGGCGGCAGGAGGAACAGGTGGAGTAATCAGCACTAAAGGGGGAGAGCGCCATGGCGCTGTACTTCGCGTATGGTTCCTGCATGAATCAAGCGGACCTTGCACGGAGCGAGCCGCGGGCCGTGTATGTGGGGCCGGCCGTGCTCCGAAACTTCCGTCTGGCGTTCTCCCGCTACTCGTTTAGTAGGGGAGGGGGTGTTGCGGACATTGTACGCGCGTCGGGGGAATGGGTGGAGGGGGTTCTGTACGAGGTGCCGGATTTCGAGCTGCTCGACCGGCGGGAGGGCGCGCCGCTTTTCTACCGGCGCCGCCGGGTTCGGGTGTATCCGAAGGCCCTCGGCGGCCGGTGGCGGTGGGCGTGGACGTATGAGGTGGTTGACAAGGCTCCGGTCGAGATTGCGCCATCCCCCGAATACGCCCAGCTGATCTGGGAAGGCGCGAGCGTACTCAGTCCCACGTATCGCGCCAAACTGCACGAAAAACTTTTCAGAAAGGGAGATGATGTAAAATGACCAAACAGGAGCTCATTGCAAAGGTGGCGGAAAAATCGGGGTTGAGCAAAAAAGCGTCTGCACTGGCTGTAGACGCGGTGCTGGATGCGATCGCCGAGGCCCTGGCCGCAGGTGAAAAGGTGCACCTCATCGGTTTCGGGACGTTCGAGGTGCGGGAGCGCGCGGCGCGAATTGCGCGCAACCCGCAAACCGGGGAGCCCATTGAGGTGCCGGCCACCAAGGTGCCGGCCTTCAAGGCTGGAAAGGGCCTCAAAGAGGCGTGCAAGGCGGCATCCTAGCGGAAAACCAAGCGCGTTGTTCTCTCGCCCCCCTTTCTTGGTGAAAGGGGGGTTTTCATTTGATCCGGAAACTGACCAGCACGGCTTTGTGGATCCTGCTGGCCCTGGGCGCCCTCGGCGGGATCGGGACCCTTACCCGGTTCTTTGCCCCCGTCCAGGCGGACGTGGTGGTCCCGCAGGATGACCACGAGGTTTCGGCGCTGGCCCTCCACGCCGCCAACGTGTGGCTGACGTGGAACAAGGGGGAGACGGCCGAGCAGCGAAAGAAGGCCGTCGAGACGTACTGGCCGGATCTCGATCTGCAGGGCTGGGTGCCGCCGGCGCAGGGCCAGACGCCGCGGGAACTGTACGTGCGGGACATCTCCCGGCCGGCGGGGGACTTCGCCGTGGTGTCGGTGGAAGCCTGGTGTGAGGTGTCGGACGGAAAGACGTCGCAGACCCGGCACCTGGTGCTTAACGTCCCGGTTCTGCGGGCAGACACGGGGTATGTGATCACGGCGCCGCCGACGGTTGTCCCGCCTCCCGCCCTGGGACAAGCGCCGCCGCCCACGTCGCAGAGCGCGCCGCAGGAGGTCGTGGAGGTGGCCAGGCCGTTCGTGACCGACTTCTTGCGCACCTACCTGACGTCCACGAACCCGACGGACCTCGTGAACATGGTCGCGCCGGGAGTGACGATCGAGCCGATGGGCGGGTTTGTCCAGTTCCGCGAGGTGGCCCGTCTGGACATTCTCGACCTGGGAGACGGCCATTACGAGGCGGTGGCCATCGTGCACATCCTGGATCCGGTCACGCAGGCGGTGTTGCCGTGTCAGTATCTTGTGGACTTCCGGAAAGACAAGAAAGGACGCTTGGAGGTGGTCAAGGTATGGCAGCACTGAACCGGTTTGCCGGTTCCGTTTTGCTCCTTGGGCCGATGGGCGCCGGCAAGACGACCACGGCCCGGCTGCTGGAACAGCGGCACGGCTTCCGCTGTTATTCGCTGGCCGGACCGATCCGGCAGGTGGTGGATGTGGCCTTTCCCTGGCTGGAAGGCAAGCCGAAATCGGTTCGGCGGGTGTATCTCCAGCGGGCCGGCAAATTCCTGCGGAAGTTCCGCCCCAATCCGATCCTGTACCACGCGGAGGCGGCATTGCTGGCGTCCTCCCGGCCGCTGGTGATCGACGACGGCCGGACGGCGGAAGAGGCGGAGTGGGCGGCCCGGAACGGGCTGTCGGTCGTAATTTTGACCTGCGACGAGGAGGAACGCCGGCGCCGGCTGGTGGAACGGGACGGGATGCTCCCGGATCCGCGCGCCTTTCAGGACCGGACGGAGCGGGAATGGGAAAAGGTCGAGGCGCCGCGAGTGGACACGACGAATCTCAGCCCGGAAGACGTGGCCAGGGCCGTCCTATCGCTCATCTGATCGGGGGCCGGTTTTTCTCCCGGCCCCCTTTTTAGTTGGAGGGGATGGACCTTGAACTACAAAACCCACCATGTCGCGGCCCTCATCGGGGCCGAGCTGTGGCTTTTGCACACGCACCAGCCGGTTCTTTCGTGGCAGGCGGCCGCGGCTTTGCTCGGGGCCTACCTTGCGGGGCCCATAGCCGACATGGATCACCCGCAGTCGGAGGTGGGCCGGAAGGTGTGGCCGCTGGCCGTGGTGATGAATGCGTTGGGCATCCGGCACCGGACATTCACCCATTCGCTCCTCTTTCTGGCCGGATTGTGGGCGGCCTTGCAGCTCTTGCCGATACCGGAGGTGGTGCGATGGGCCATTTGGATCGGGTACGCTACGCACCCGCTCATGGACCTCCTTAATCCACAGGGGGTGGAACTGTTCTGGCCGCTACGCGTCCGGGTGCGCCTCTTGCCGGAAATCCTGGCCATCCCGGTGGATTCCATTGCCGAAACCCTGCTGAGGGGGGTGATGACTGCCGTCAGCTACGTGCTGCTTTTCCTGTACGTGCACCCGGCTGTCGATCACCTGCCGCTGGTGGGGCCGGTTGTGAGTGAAGTTGCAGAAGTGATCCTCCAAATGATGCCGGCTGCTATTCAAACCTGGGTTCGGTAAGGAGGGGTGATCAAATGCAAACGGGCATTGGACCGATTGACAACTTTGTGCGGTTGGTGTTGGGGATTTTCGTGGCCGCCTTGGTCGTCATGATGAGCGGCCGGATGCTCCGGATGCTCCACCGCCACGAGTACGCGCAGTTGGCCGCGACGCTCCTGCTGTTTCTCGTGGCCTTCTGGTTCATCTACAACCCGGAAAGCATCCTCAACATCTTCGACCGCATCACCGACAGCGCGTCCTCGAAGATCGGTGGCGGTGGCGGCGGCGCCGGGACGGGGCGGTGAGCGATGGCGTACCGCACGTACCGGAACCTCTACCGCATCCGCCCGTCCCTGTCCAGCATCGGGCAGGGACGGCAGCGGATCCGGTTGCCGAGGGGTGTGCAGATCACGGTGGACACCGTGCTGCTCACCGCCATCCTGTGGCTGCCGTGCTCCATTCTCGTCGGGCCGATCTTGGCCCGCTGGATTCCGCTCAGTCCCTTTCTCACCGGCCTCGCGGTGGCCGGCTACATCGGCTACCAGCTCGGGAAGTTGGATCCCGCCGGTAAGACCGTGGTGGCGTTTTTGTACGACTGGGCGAGGTACCTGGTGCGAACCAAGGTGCATGACGGCTGGGATAGCCGGCCCAACCCGAAGGGCCGCCCGGAGACCGTTTCGTGGCGGGTTCGGGTGGCGCTCGTGGAAGACGGCCGGGTGGGCAGCCTCCCGGCGAAGGGGCGGGTGACGCAGCTGGAGCTGCGGGTGCCCGCCCATATTAAAAAGGGGAGGGGCGGGGGGCCGGGGGCGGACCTGCCTCTTATATAAACAAGTCGCCGGCCCCGAACAGAAAGGGGGGATTGTCGGTGAGCGGCCGTTCGGTAAAAAAAAAAGAACATTAGAAGGTGGAGGTGTG
>PKQU01000124.1 GCA_017577925.1 Bacillota bacterium | reverse complement strand
GCAAAGTGCGTGACGGCGCGCTTCCCCGATTTCGGCAGCACCGCCATGCGCTGGCGGTTTTGTGGGTCACGGCCGATCGGCGCGTCGATCGTCCCGCGGTCGTGGGCCACCTCCCCGTGTACCAAGGCCACGTACCGGCGGGTGACGGTATGGTCCTTGAACTGCTTGGCCAACGACAAGTGGGCGCGGTCGTTTTTGGCCACCACGAGGAGGCCCGACGTGTCCTTGTCGATGCGGTGGACAATGCCGGGGCGCAACACACCGCCAATGCCCGACAGGTCGCGGCAGTGGTACAGGAGGCCGTTGACCAGCGTCCCGGACAGGTGGCCCGGTGCCGGATGCACCACGAGGCCCCGGGGCTTGTTCACCACCACCACGTCGCCGTCCTCGTACACGATGTCCAGATCCATCGGCTCCGGCTCAACGGCCAGGTCCTTCGGAGGCGGCACGCGCAGGACGATCTCGTCGTCCGGTTCGAGGCGGTAGCTGGCCTTTACCGGCTCCCCGTTGACCGTCACCCGCCCCTCCTTCAGCCATTTCTGCACCTGCGAGCGCGACCAGTCCTCCTCCTGGGCAGCCAAAAAGCGATCGATGCGCTCCCCGGCGTCCGGTTCCTCCGCCGTCCACTCGTACACCAGCTCTCTTTCCATCCTGCTCACGACTCCTTGCTCGTGACAAGGTTCGGAACGAAAAAAGCCGGGTGGCCTCACCCGGTTGCCTTGCGACTGGTTCTCCACATGTCCCACAAGAGCAGCGTCCCCGCGATGACAATGGCCGAATCCGCCACATTGAAAATCGGGTAATTGATGAGGCGTACGTCAAGGAAATCGACCACTTCGCCGAACCGGATGCGGTCCACCAGATTGCCCAAGGCTCCGCCCAAGAGGAGCGCCAAGGCCACCGTCCCGAGGGGGCGATCGCGTCGCACCCGGGGCAGATAGGCCGCCAATGCGATCACCACCAACGCGGCGATCAAGACAAACAGCCACCGCTGGCCCTGCAAGATGCCAAAGGCGGCGCCGCGGTTGCGGTGGCTCGTCAGGTGGAACACGCCGTCCCAGATCGGGATGCTCTCGCCGATCTCCATAAAGCGGATCACGGCCCATTTGGTGAGCTGGTCAACAGCCAAGACCGATGCGGCGACAACGTACGGCCACAAAGCCCTTCCTCCCCGTCGTGGACAAGGTGACGTTGCCATTGTAGCACAACAGGGGAGGCGGGACAACGCGCTACCGCCCGTCGTCCATCTCCTCGACGCGCTCGATCAGGTGGCGGATGCGTGCCTCCTCGGCCCCAACCATGTTGGTCCCGTCGCCCTCGCCGGCCGCGACATAGGCGTCGTATACCTCGTTGCGCACGAAGTCGACGTCGCCCCTCTCCTCGTCGACGAAGGCAAACCCTTCCACCGGATCCACATAGCCCACGGGCTCATCGGCATTCAGGTAGAGGTGGTCGTAATCGTGTCCGTCTCGGAAAACGTCCGGGGGCTCCGACGTCCCGTAGCGGGCCACTTCCTGCCACGCATCCTCGCCGTCATACACCACGCTTTCGTTGCCTACGTCAAAGGTTTGGGCAAAGGGCGGCGCCAGCACCTCTTCCTCCACCGGCCGGCGCTCGGATACGTGGCCGTCGGCGGCGCAGCCCACACAGGTACGCGCCGTGGGAACGGCCGCGAGCCGCTCGAGGGGAATGGGCTTGCCGCACACATCACAGATCCCGTATGTGCCCTTTTCGATGCGCGCCAGCGCCTGCTCGATGGCTTCGAGCTGCCGTTCGTCATGCTCGAGCAACGCGATGTCCTTCTCCCGCTCAAACACCTCTGACCCCAGATCGGCCGGGTGGTTGTCGTAGGCCGCCAGCTCACCGGTGGTCATGGCCAGGGGGCTGGCCAGGCCGTAGTGGTCGTTTTCCGAAAGCCGCCGGCGAATGGCGTCGCGTTCCTGTTCCAGCTGCTTGCGAAAATGGGCCAGCTGTGCCCGATCCATGGTCGTCCTCCTCGTATCAGGATGACCCTAGTATGCGCCGTTTTCGCCGGCACCAACCGGACCGACCGCATGCCCCCCTTTCCGCTCCGCATCCGCGTGGTACAATGGCGTTACCGCGCCGGGCGCGGCAAACCTTCCCAACAAGGAGGCGGTTGCATGACCAAACGGGCGGTGACCCAAGCCCCCTTCGCCTTCGCCGTCGGCGACAACCTCACCCTCCGGGGCGAGGTGCGGGCCGTTGACGACGGGCAGCGGAAGCCGATCGTCATCCTCTGTCACGGTTTCAAGGGATTTAAGGATTGGGGTTTCTTTCCGTACGTCGGTGAGGAACTGGCCCGATGCGGGTTTGTCGCCATCACCTTCAACTTCTCCTGCAACGGCGTCAACCGCGTCGATTTTGACGAACTCGACAAGTTTGCCATCAACACCTATTCCCGCGAGCAGGCCGACCTGGCCGCCCTCTTTGCCCGCGTCACGAGCGGCCGGCTTCCCCTGGCCTCCCACTTTGATCCCGAGCGGATCGCCCTCCTCGGCCACAGCCGCGGGGGCGGCAACAGCATCCTTTTCGCGGCCGGCTGTCCCGGGGTCAGGGCCGTTGTGACCTGGAACGGCATCGCCGATGTCGACATTTTCGACGAAACAACGAAGGCGGCCCTCGCGCGCGACGGCATCGCCTACATTCGCAACGCGCGCACGGGCCAGCTGATGCCGATCCGGTCCGTTGTGCTGGACGACATCCGCCAGAATCGCGCGCGCTTCGACATCCCCCGCAAGCTGGCCGCCCTGACCATTCCCGTGCTGCTCATCCAGGGAGATCGCGACCACCCTCGCTTGGTGGAGGGCTTCCGCACCCTGCAGGCGGCCGCCCCGCACCACACCTTCCGCGTCATCGAAGGGGCGGACCACACCTTTGGCGCTGTCCACCCCTTCGCCGGACCCACGCCCCATCTGGAGGAGGCTTTGCGGCTGACGGCTGGCTTCCTCCGCCGCGCGCTAGCCTAAGCGGCTTATTTCGCCACGTATTTCGCCAGCGTTTTCTGCAGGGCGTGCATGTTCGTGCTGCTCTTGAATTCCTTGGTAATCGGTTCGGCCTGGCCGGAAACCCAGATCTTGAGTTCGGCGTCGGCGTCAAACAACCCGGCCGTTTCCACGGTAAAGCGGGTGATGCTGCGGTAGGGTATGGAGTGGTAAGCCGTTTTCTTCCCCGTCAGGCCCTGCTTGTCAATCAGGATCAGCCGCTTGTTCGTGAAGACGAAGGCGTCGCGCAGCACCTTGTACGCCTTCTCGATCCGCTCGTCATCGGCGAGGACCGGCGCCAGCTCCTTCTGCGCCACCGCGGGGTCGATCTCCTGGGCGTTGCCCATCAACCCGTTAAACAGCCCCATTCTTACTCGCTCCTCTCCCCGTAGGATGGCTTCTCCCCTTATCCTACATCCTACGCCCTGACAAATCACGCGCCCACCGACCGGGTTTTCCCGGAACGGTGGGCGCGTTGTGCCATCGATCGCGAAGATCGCAGCACCGGAACGGGAAAATAGCGTTCTGGCCCGTGTCCGGCTGCCGCCGATTCTTGCCAATTATTGTTGTTCCTGCAGCACGTGGGCGTAGTGCGTCTTTACAATGGTGGCGCACCGCGGGCAGAGGGTCGGGTGGTCGGCGTCCTGCCCCACGTCGGGCGTCACCGTCCAGCAGCGCTCACACTTTTCGCCCGGGGCCGGCGTCACCTTCGCGGCAAGGCCCTCCAGCTTCAGGGCGTCGGCGGGTGCCACCTCGTCTGGTGCGTGCAGCGTCACCCTGGCCACGATGAACAGCTCGGCCAGGTTGTCAAACTGCCGCAGGAAGTCGTGCACGTGGGGCTCGGGATACAGGTCCACCGCCGCGCCAAGGGAATGCCCGAAGACCTTCTGGCGACGCGCTTCCTCGAGGGCCTTCATCACCTCGTGGCGCAGTTCGAGGAAGCGTTCCCACTTCTTCTCCAGCGCCTCGTCGAGCCGCTCGGCGCGCACTTCCGGCATGTCGGTCAGCTGCACGCTGATTTCCTCCACACCGGGGATGTGCCGCCACACCTCGTCGGCCGTATGCGGGATGATCGGCGCGATCAGCTTCACCTGGTCGAGCAGGATGTTGTAGAGCACCGTCTGGGCCGCGCGGCGCCGCGGGCTGGATGCCGCCTCAACATACAGCCGATCCTTGCACACGTCAAGGTAGAAGGCAGACAGGTCGACGGCGCAGAAGTTGTGCACGGCGTGGAAGACGGTGTGGAACTCGTAGGCGTCGTAAGCCTTCCGCACCCGTGCCTTGACGCGCTCGTTGCGCGCCAGGATGAAGCGGTCAAGCTCCTCAAGCTGGTTGTCCGGCACGCGGTCGGCGACCGGGTCGAAGTCCTTCAGGTTGCCGAGGAGGAAGCGGAAGGTGTTGCGGATCTTCCGGTACACCTCGGCGATCTGGGCCAGGATGGCGTCGGAGATGCGCACGTCGGCCTGGTAGTCCACCGAGGCTACCCACAGGCGCAGGATGTCGGCGCCCAGTTTATCCATCACATCCTGCGGGGCGATGACGTTGCCCAGGGACTTGGACATCTTCCGCCCCTCGCCGTCCAGGGTGAAACCGTGACTGAGCACCGCCTTGTACGGAGCCCGGCCGTAGACAGCCACCGCCGTGGTGAGGGAGGAGTTGAACCACCCGCGGTACTGGTCCGACCCTTCGAGGTACAGGTCCGCCGGCCAGGTGAGGTCCTCGCGCTCGCGCAGCACCGCCTCGTGGCTGGAGCCGGAGTCAAACCAGACGTCCATCGTATCCGTCTCTTTGCGGAAGGTGCTGCCGCCGCAGTGCGGGCAGACAAAGCCCGGTGGCAGGAGGTCCTTCTCCTCGCGCTCAAACCACACCGAGGAGCCGTGCTGCCGCACCAGCTCGGCCACGTGGTCGATCGTCTCGTCGGTGATGATCGCCTCGTCGCAGGCCTGGCAGTAGAAGATGGGGATGGGCACACCCCACACCCGCTGCCGGGAGATGCACCAGTCGCCGCGCTCGGCCACCATGTTGTACAGGCGCGTCTCCCCCCACTTGGGGATCCACTTGACATCCTGGATGGCGCGGAGCAGCTCCTGGCGGAAACCGTCGATGGAGGCGAACCACTGCTCGGTGGCGCGGAAGATGACCGGTTTCTTCGTCCGCCAGTCGTGGGGGTACTGGTGGGTGATGAAGCCGAGGTGCAGGAGGCAGCCCACTTCCTCCAGCTTCTGCGTGACCACCTTGTTGGCGTCGTCGTAGAAGAGCCCCTCAAAGCCCGGGGCCTCTTCCGTCATGTACCCCTTCTCGTCCACCGGACACAGCACGCCGAGGTTGTACTTCTTGCCGAGCTCGAAGTCCTCCTCGCCGTGCCCCGGCGCCGTGTGCACGCAGCCGGTCCCCGCATCGAGGGTAACATGTTCGCCCAGCACGATGGGTGACGGCCGGTCATAGAAGGGATGGCGGCAAACGACCCCCTCCAGCTCCTTCCCCTTCCACGTGGCCTCCACCTCCGGATCGCGCCAGCCGACCGTTTGGGCCACATTCTCCAGGAGCTCCTTGGCCAGGACGACCCGCTTGCCGTCCGCGCGCACGAGCACATAATCGTACTCCGGGTGCACGGCGATGCCGAGGTTCGCCGGAATCGTCCACGGCGTTGTCGTCCAGATGACGACAAAGGCGTCTTCCGGCACCTTGCCCTTGCCGTCGGCCACCGGGAACAGGGCGTACAGCGACGGCGAGCGCTTGTCGCGGTACTCGATCTCCGCCTCAGCCAGGGCTGTCTCCGACGACGGCGACCAGTAAACGGCCTTCAGCCCCTTGTAGATGTACCCCTTCTTGGCCATTTCGCCGAAAACGCGGATCTGTCGCGCTTCGTACTCCGGCTTGAGGGTAATATAGGGGTTCTTCCAGTCGCCGCGCACGCCGAGGCGCTTGAACTGGGCTTTCTGCCGCTCCACGTAGGAGAGGGCGTACTCGGCGCACTTCTTGCGGAACTCGGGAATGGGGATCGCCTTGCGGTCGACGCCCTCCTTCGTCACAACCGCATGCTCAATGGGCAGCCCGTGGGTGTCCCAGCCCGGCACGTAGGGGGCGTCATACCCGCTCATCGACTTGTAGCGGACAATGATGTCCTTGAGGATCTTGTTCAGGGCGTGGCCGATGTGGATGTCCCCGTTGGCATACGG
>PKQU01000123.1 GCA_017577925.1 Bacillota bacterium | reverse complement strand
TCAAGAACATGAAATTGGGCGTCAATGGCCGCGGCATGGTTGCGCCGTACCGCCCCAAGGCCCTCAAAACACCGGAGCAGATGGTGGCCCAGTATTTCCTGCGCCTCGTGGTGGACGACCGCACCGGTGTGCTGGCCAAGATCACGCAGCTCTTTGCCGACTGCGACATCAGCCTGTCCCAGGTGTTGCAGGAACCGTTCAAGGGAGCGGGCCAGGCCGAGATTATCCTGGTGACGCACCACGCGACGAAAAAGAGCAAGGACGAGGCGCTGGCGAGGCTGGCCGCCCTCGACGTGGTGCGCGAGATCAAAAGCTGCTACCGCGTAGAAGGAGAGGATTGAGGTGCCCGGCATTCTTGACACATACGCCGCGTATCTCCCGGTAACCGAGCGCACGCCGAAGTTGACCCTGCACGAGGGCAACACGCCGCTCCTCTTCTGTCCACGCCTGTCGGAGGAGCTGGACGTCGAGCTGTACGTCAAGTACGAAGGGGCCAATCCCACCGGTTCGTTCAAGGACCGCGGCATGGTGGTCGCCGTGGCCAAGGCGGTAGAGGAGGGGAGCCGCACCGTCATCTGCGCCTCCACCGGCAACACTTCGGCGTCGGCGGCGGCCTACGCGGCGCGCGCCGGCCTCTCCTGCATCGTCCTTGTCCCCGACGGTTACGTGGCGGTTGGCAAGCTGGCCCAGGCCGTCATGTACGGGGCCGAGGTGCTGGCCGTTGCCGGAAACTTCGACCAGGCGCTGGCCATCGTGCGGTCCATCGCCGCGCATCATGGCGTCACCCTGGTCAACTCGGTCAACCCGTACCGCATCGAAGGGCAGAAAACGGCCGCCTTCGAGATCTGCGACGTCCTCGGCGACGCACCGGACATCCTGGCCATTCCCGTCGGAAACGCGGGGAACATCACCGCCTACTGGAAGGGGTTTGGCGAGTACCGCCGCGCCGGGCGGGCGACGCGCCTGCCGCGGATGTTCGGCTTCGAAGCCGAGGGGGCGGCGGCCATCGTCCGCGGTGAGCCGATCGCCGAGCCGGAGACGGTGGCCACGGCCATCCGCATCGGCAACCCGGCGAGCTGGGACGGGGCGGTGCGGGCGGCGAAGGAGTCCGGCGGGCGGATCGACTTCGTCACCGATGCGGAGATCCTGGACGCCTACCGCAAGCTGGCCCGGTGGGAAGGCATCTTTGCCGAGCCGGCCTCCAGCGCATCGGTGGCCGGCGTGGCCAAAATGCGCCACCTTGGGCTGATCGAGCGCGGGGTCAAGGTGGTGTGCGTGCTGACGGGAAACGGGCTGAAGGATCCGAACACGGCACTGGAAGCGGTCGATCTTAAGCCCCGCCGCGTGGCGGCGACAGAGGACGCGGTGCTGACGGCGATTCGGGAAGCGGGTGGCAACCGTGGCTAACGCATCGGGGTGCAAAGCGGTGGGTGACGGAGCGGAGATGGCGCGTTTCCCGGGGATGAGCGGGGCAGGGCTGGCCGGTGAGGAGCAAACCCGCCGTCCGATTGTCACCGCGCGTGTGCCGGCCAGCACGGCCAACCTCGGCCCCGGATTCGACGCGGTGGGGCTGGCCTTGGACTGCTACGTCACCGTGACCCTGGCAGCGGCGGCGCGGACGGAGGTCGTGCCCCGCGGTCCCATGCTTGCCGGTACGCCGGCGACGGAGGACAACCTCGTCTACCGCGCCGTACGCTGTGTCTTCGAGCGCCTCGGTCACAGCGTTCCCCCGCTGCGCGTCGAGGTGGAGAGCGACATCCCCCTGGCCCGGGGGCTCGGTTCCAGCGCGGCGGCCATCGTCGGCGGGCTTGTGGCGGCCAACGCGTATATGGGCGAACCGCTGGCGCGGGACGAACTCTTGGCGATGGCTACGGAACTGGAGGGGCACCCGGACAACGTTGGCGCAGCGTTGTTCGGCGGCTTTGTGGTCGCCGTGCGGCAGGACGACGGGCGCGTCCCGTACCTTCGCCTTCCGGTACCGGAGGAGCTGGTCGTGGTGGCCGCCATACCCGACATGCCCCTCGAGACGGCCAAGGCCCGCCGCGTGCTGCCCGAGGCCGTGTCCCGGCGCGACGCTGCCTACGCCCTTGGCCAGACGGGCCTCCTCGTCGCCGCCATCGCCACCGGCCGGTGGGACCGCCTGGCCGACGCGATGCGCGACCGGCTGCACCAGCCGTACCGCTTGCCGCTCATTCCCGGGGCCGAGCGTATGGTGCGGGAGGCGGCGGACCATGGGGCCCTCGGGGCTGCCCTCAGCGGCGCCGGCCCCACCGTTGTCGCCTTCACGTTCGCGGAGGCGGAGCGTGTGGCCGCCTTTTTCCGTCGCGTAATGGCCGAAAGCGGCCTCTCCGGCACCGTGCGCACATTCCGGCCCGACGGCGAGGGTGCCCGCATTTGGCGAAACGGGAAGGCGGAGGGGCGGTAGAGATGGCCAAGGTGGTCTACCTGGGACCGAGCGGCACGTTTACCGAGGCGGCGGCACGGGCCGCCTTCCCCGATCCCCATCACCGCTTTGTGGAGCTTTCCAGCGTGCCCGACGTGCTGGAGGCGGCGGAGGCGGACAGCGACGTGTACGGCGTGGTCCCGGTGGAAAATTCGATCGAGGGCTCGGTCACGCTGACGCTGGACTGGCTGATTCACCACGTCAATGTGCCCATCGTCGCCGAATGGGTGCTGCCCGTTCGCCAGCACTTGCTCGCGGCGGAGCAGACGGCCCGGCTGGGCTTTGACGCCGTGGAGGTGGTGCTGTCCCATCCCCACGCCATCGCCCAGTGCCGGGAGTTTCTGCGCCGGCAACTCCCCGGGGCCCAGATCCGCTACACCAGCAGTACGGCGGAAGCGGCCCGCCTGGTGGCCGAGCATCCCGACTGTCCCTGGGTGGCGGTGGGGACGCGCCTGGCCGCAGAGCGCTATGGGCTGGCCGTGCTGGCCGGTCCCATTCAAGATTTCGCCCACAACGAGACGCGCTTTTTTGTCGTCGGCCAATCGGCGTACCCCTATCAGGGCGCGCGGGTCAAGACGACGCTCCTCATTACGCTGCCCCACGATTATCCCGGCGCGCTGTATCAGGTGTTGGCGGCCTTTGCGTGGCGCAAGCTGAACCTGACGCGCATCGAGTCGCGTCCGACGCGCAGGGGGCTGGGCAGCTACCACTTTATGATCGACGTGGAACGGCCCCTCGGCGACGTGCTGCTGCCCGGAGCGATAGCCGAGATTCAGGCCCTCGGCTGTGCCGTGCGTGTGCTCGGCTCGTATCCCTGTTTTACGGCGGGGGACGAGGGAGTGCGAACGGCCGTTGACGTGTCTTCTTCTTCTTCGTATAATGAGCCTAAATCATGAGCCTCACCATAAGAGGAAGGAGATGGATCTTCTGCGGGCGATACGGCCGCCGAACCGCAAGCGGCTTCCCGCAGAAGCATCCTCTCTTTCATTGATTAAAATTTTCAACAAATTCAAAAAACATCGGGTAGGAGGCGGAGAGCATGGGTGAGTGGATCTACATGAACGGGGCGTTTGTTCCCCGCGACGAGGCGAAAGTGTCGGTGTTCGATCACGGATTTCTCTACGGCGACGGTGTGTTTGAGGGCATTCGCGTCTATGACGGTGTCGTCTTTCGTCTTCGCGACCATATCAAGCGGCTGTACGACTCGGCGAAGTCCATCCTTCTCGACATCCCCATGACGCCGGAGGAGATGGAAGCGGCCGTCGTAGCCACGGTGCGGAAAAATGGCCTGCGCGACGCATACATTCGCCTCATCGTCTCCCGCGGCGTGGGCGATCTCGGGCTGGATCCGCGCTCCTGCACCCGGCCGCAGGTGGTCATCATCGTCAGCCAGATCCGGCTGTGGCCGAAGGAGCTGTATGAGCGGGGCATCCGTGTCGTCACCGTGCCGACGCGGCGCAACACACCGGATGCGCTCAACCCCAAAATCAAGTCCCTCAACTACCTGAACAACGTCCTGGTGAAGATCGAGGCCAACCTGGCCGGTGTAGCCGAGGCGCTGATGCTCAATCAGGACGGATACGTGGCGGAAGGGTCGGGGGACAACGTCTTCATCGTACGTCGCGGCGTTCTGTACACGCCTCCCGGTTACGTCGGGGCCCTTGAGGGGATTACTCGCCAAGTGGTGATGGAATTGGCACAAGATTTGGGTTATACCGTCAAAGAGGAGCCCTTCACCCGCCATGACGTCTATGTGGCCGACGAGGTGTTCCTGACGGGCACCGCCGCGGAGATCATTGCCGTGGTTGAGGTGGACGGTCGGACGATCGGCAGCGGCGTGCCCGGACCCATCACCCGCCGCCTGACAGAGGCGTTTCGCCGACGGGTTCGCGTCGACGGCACGCCCGTATTTCCCGAGGCGGCCAAACACGTGAGCTGACGGAAATGCTCCTCCCGGGGCAAAACCGTTGCTCCCGCATAAGATGGAGTGACGGTGCCCAGAAAGGAGGAGAATTGCCGTGAAACTGCACATCGCCAGCGGCGGGGAGACGCTGAGCAAGATTGCCCGCCTGTACCGTGTGGACCTGACCACGTTGTGCCGGGCCAACCCGCAGCTCGGACCGGCGGACGCCCTCGCACCGGGGACGAAGGTGCGCGTGCCCGTGCCCCGCGCGGCCCCGGTGCGCCGGCGCATCCCCCGCGCGGCTGAACCGGAGCGCGCGGGGGCGGAAGGGCCTGGCGTCGATGGGAACCCCGCCGATGACGGAAAGCCGACGGCGCAAGCCGCCGACGGATCGTTCCCCGATTCGTCCGCTCGTGACAGGGAGGCGTCCGTATTGTCGTCCGCACCGCCCGCCGCGGATGCAGCGCCTTCTTCGGCGGCGCACACGGAATCCCATGCCTTTGCCGGCTCCTACGGCCACCCGGACGGGTTGTCGGCATATGTGCCTCCGGTTGCGGCTCCGCCGGCGTTCCCGCCGTCCATGGCCGGTCCCTATGGGTGGTATGGCTGGCCGTGGCCGGCGGTGCCCGGTTGGGGCGGGTATTCCGGACCGGTGCTGTCCCCTGCGCAGTTCCCCCCGCCCCCGCATCCGCTGCTGTATCCATCCACCCTGTATCACGTACCGACGCTGTGGGAGACGTATGCGGAGGAGAGCGACGACAGCTGATGCCGGGTGATCGCGGGGGGAGAGGCCATGGCCCGTGTAACGTGGCGGGAGGTTGGCAACGCGTTTGGACTCCACCTTGTAGCGGCGCGCGAGACGGAAAAGGTGGCCTTCGCCGAGGACGCCGACGGCCGTGCGTACGTCCTCAAGGCCTATTCCCTTCGGTTTTCCATCGACCACTTGCACCAACTGCTGTCCCGTGTCCATGCTAACGGGTTTCGCCGCACAATCACGCTTCTCCCGGCGCGAGACGGGAAGCCCTATTGGGAGGCGGACGGACGGAGATGGGTGGTGATGCCGTGCCTGCCCGGGCGACCGGCGAACTACGGAAAAAAGAGCGAAGTGGCCCGCGTGGCGGAAACGCTCGCCACCTTTCACCGTGCGGCGGTTCACGTCTGGTCCTGTCGCCACGGGAGGGACGTTCCCTATTTGTCGCGCCTGACCGATCGTTACTGGGAATACCTGCGCGTGTATCGCCAGGCTTCGGCGCATCCCGGCAAAAGCCCCGTTGCCCGCTGGATCGCTGAAACGGGAGCGGTGATCCTGCGCGAAGCCGAGACGGCCCTGGCCGTATTGCCCGTTCCGATCCTGATGGCGTACAACCAGCGCGATGTTGGCCTGTTCGGCGCAGTGGCCCATCACGATGTGGCGCGGCACAATTTTCTCGTCGACGGGCATGACGTCTACCTGCTTGACCTTGACGCTTTCGGAATCGACTGGCAGGCCGGCGATCTCGTACAGCTGTTGTCCCGCGCCTTGTGGGATGCGCGTTGGCGGCCGGATGTGGGCCTTGTAGCCGCCGCGGCCTATGAGCGGGTGCGCCCCCTCGATCCGGGCGAGCGCCGGCTCATCCCCTACCTTCTTCGGTTTCCGGCAGACGAGATGCGCGAAGCGCTCGGCGCCTGGCGCGGGACCAAGGGGTATTCGCCGCCCCGTTCCCTTGCCTTTTTGCGTTACGCGTGGAGGCTTCGGCCCCGGCGCGAGGCAGCCCTCGCCCACCTGTTCCGCATCTGGGCGGGAGAGATTCTGCCGCCTCCCCCATCTGTGGTACAATCGGGGTAAAGCGATGACCGGCAAAGGGGAGCGGAGCATGAA
>PKQU01000014.1 GCA_017577925.1 Bacillota bacterium | reverse complement strand
CCTCCGCCGTCAGCACGAACGGCACTTCCGCATCCGATCGGTTGGTGATGGTCATATCGCGGAGAAACAGCGGTCTTCCAAAGGGCAAGTAATCCGTCGCGTCGATCTCCACCTCGCCAATCCGGGCCACGGTGCGCAGGACGCCGCTTCCGCCTACATAGGCCTGCGCGATGGGTTCGGGCGCACGCCCGCCGGCGGCGAGGCGCAAGCTGGCTCCTTCGGGATGTTGCGCACGATCAAAGAGCACATCCGCCGAACCCTCTCCCACCGCCAGGTACGCCACTTCCAGGTTGGGATTCACAACGGCCAGCGCACGGCCGTTGCCGACGACACCGTACAACACGGGGAACCCTCCTTGCCGACAAAACGTTCCTGTTACATGCTTTGTCCACTCGATCCCCATACTAGCAAATGGGCCACCAATGGACAAATCGGATCCAGGAGGGTACGCAATGGATCAGCTCACGTCAAGATCCCGAACTCAAACAATGGCTGCACAACGCGGCCGCCACGCACCAGGCCCACGTGGAAGCCCTCGTCGACCAGATGCGCCGCCACAGTGGGCGGGAGAGGAAGCAAACCGCACAACGACCCGACGCGTGATCCCCGCCCCAACATAAACGGATGCCGCGGCTACGCGCGGAACCTCGTGTCCCAACCAACAGAATCCATCGAAGCGGAAAGGAGCAAGATCGGATGAAACTCGTCGACCGAGACATCGCCCAGGACATGTTGCTCTTGGAGAAAATGCTCGCCCACGCCTACGCAGTCGCGGAGACGGAGAGCGCCAACCAAGAACTGCGCGAGGCTTGTCGCCGCCTGCATGCGCAAGCGGAGAAGCTGCACGCCGGCGAATGGCGAATGCCATGATGGACAGCGTGATGTCCAGATTGCTGCAGGATCCCTATACCGAAAACTTGTTTGCGTATGTCACCGTTGCACAGAAACTCACCCCCCCGTGCCATCGTCGAAGCGGCAATGCGGGCCGAATCCGGGAAGCCCTTGTCCCGTCCCCTGGGAAGCCCCATCGTCCTGTCTCGTTGGGAAACGCTCCTCTTTAATCCTGTTCACCTCGCCCCACGCCTGCCCACCCAAGATGGTGTGGTAATTCAAACAGGCGTCACCATCGGTCCGCGGGCCAAAAAACCGCTTCACCTGGAGATCCCCATCCTGATTACCGGCATGTCGTACGGCGGGGCCCTGGGTATGAAGCAGAAAATCGCCCTGGCCCGTGCCGCCACGATGGCCGGAACGGCCACCAATTCGGGTGAGGCTCCGCTGATTCCGGAGGAACGGCAAGCTGCCAAGTATTTCATCGGTCAGTACAACCGCGGCGGGTGGATGAACACGCCGGAGCAGCTTCGCCAGCTGGACGCCATCGAGATCCAGCTCGGCCAGGGCGCGCAGGCCGCCGCGCCGATGGGCACCGCCTCCTGGCAGATCGACGACCCCTTCCGCAAGCATTTCCGCATCCCGCCGGGAGAAGACACCGTCATCCACACGCGGCTGCCGGGCGTCAACCGCCCTGCAGATTTCGTCCATCTCGTCCGCGAGCTGCGCGCCACCTACGGGGTGCCCGTTGGCCTCAAAACGTGCGCCACCCACTACCTGGAACGAGAACTGGACATCGCCCTTGAAGGGGAAATCGATTTCGTCGTCGTCGACGGGGCGGAAGGGGGGACCCACGGCGGCCCGACCATCTTGCAGGACGACGTCGGCTTACCCACGCTGATCGCCCTCGCCCGCACCGTTCGCCACCTC
This sequence comes from Bacillota bacterium, assembly GCA_017577925.1. Classification (GTDB taxonomy): domain Bacteria; phylum Bacillota; class Bacilli; order Calditerricolales; family Calditerricolaceae; genus Calditerricola. The sequence goes on along the minus strand of PKQU01000014.1, from coordinate 17,341 downwards.
GAGCGGCGCGGCGTGAAACGCGACGTATCGGTCATCGCCGCAGGCGGACTGACCACGCCCGGCCATTTCCTCAAAGCGATGGCCTTCGGCGCCGATGCCGTGTACATCGGGTCCATCGCCCTCGTGGCCATGCTGCATACGCAGATGAATCTCGCCACGCCTTTTGAGCCCCCCGTCCAAGCCGCTCTCTACCACGGCAAGTTTAAGGAAGACTTCGACATCGAACAGGGGGCCGAGCACCTGGCCAAATTTCTCAAATCCTGCGTGGAAGAGATGAAGCTGGTCGCCTACGCCCTGGGCAAGACCGATCTCAACCAGATCAGCCGCGACGACTTGGTGTGCGTGGACAAGGAGCTGGCCCGCGTGCTCGGCGTCGACTATGCCGGATACCCCCGCGAGGAACAGCACCTGGCGTGGACTGACGCGTCCCGCACGTGGGACGGCGCTCCTAAAGTCGGTGCCATCACCCAGGAAGGGGAAGCGGTGGCGACCCAAACATCGGGAGACGCGGCCACGCCTTCCGAACTGTGCAGCCTGACCTTTGTGCCCCAGGATCGCTCGAAGCGAAACCTCATCGCCACGGCGCTCTTCGCCGACGGCGCGGCGGCGGTGCTCGTCGGCGGCGACGCCGCTGCCCCGGCCCAGGGAAACCCTGCGCCACACCCTGCCATCGTCGGCCGTGCCTCCGTCACATGGCCCAACACCCTTGACGTGATAGGCTGGGACCTCACCGACGACGGCCTGAACGTGGTCTTCTCCCCCGCCATTCCCGAGCTGGTGCGCCGGAACATGCCCGAATTCGCACGCGGCTTTTTGGCCCGCTTCGGCCTGACTCCGCAAGACCTCCGCCACATCCTGGCCCATCCCGGCGGCGCGAAGGTGCTCGACGCGCTCCAGGAAGCGCTGGGCGTGCCGCCCCATGCACTGCACGACGCCGCGGAAATCCTTGCTGAATACGGCAACGTCTCTGCCGCGACCGTTCTCTTCGTTCTCGCCCGCCGTCTCAACCGCCCCTGGCCGGCCGGAGAGCCGGCCCTTGTCACGGCGCTGGGGCCGGGCTTCAGCGGCGAATTGGTGCTTCTGTGCGGGTAAGCGAGGGATCGTCCTGATGTCTGCCTTGTTTGTTGCCACCTTCGCCTTCGTTGTCGCGCAACGGCTGGTCGAGCTGGCCATCGCCCGCCGCAACGCCGCCTACTGGCGCGCCCGGGGCGGATACGAAGTGGGCGCGCGTCATTACCCGCTTTTCGTAGGGCTGCACGTTCTCTTTTTTCTCAGTTTGGCGGCCGAAGTAGGGTGGCGCGCGCCGGCGCTGCCGCCATGGTGGCCGTGGACGCTCGCCCTTTTTCTCCTCGCCCAGGTCGGCCGGTACTGGTGCATCACCAGCCTCGGCCGGTTCTGGAACACGCGCGTGATCGTCGTGCCGGGCGCCGCTCCGGTTGCACGCGGACCGTACCGCTGGCTGCGCCATCCCAACTACTGGATCGTTGCCCTCGAGCTGCTCGTGCTCCCCCTCACCTTTGGCGCACTTATGACCGCCACGCTCTTCCCTTTGCTTCACCTGGCCCTCGTGTGGCGCGTGCGCATCCCCGTCGAAGAAGCGGCCCTCCAGGCCGCCGCACGCGCCCGACGAAAGGCATAAAAAAGGTCAACGGCCCCTTCCCGCGACAAAAAAGCGGGCCCAAGGCCCGCGAGAGGCACACGATTGCAGCATCCGCTTCGTTTTCCGTCTACCCCCGAGGAAACGCGTAGGCAAAGCCGTGCCGCCCTTTGCCCTTCATCCATTGCTTGCGTTCGTTTTGGAGCGCATCCATTTTCACGCCAAAATGCTCGGCCGCTTCCTCGATCGTTGCGCCGTTCGCCAGGTAGGCCACCACGTCAGCCAGCCTCTTCCCGCTCAGCTTGGCGATCGGCGCGGCCATCATCACCAAGCGCCCGCCGCCCTCTTGCGACTGGGCTACCTGCTCCACTTCCGCCTTGGGCACGCCGAGGTAGTTGGCCAAGCGCGTCACCCAGGCGTCTTTGGCCTTCTGGCGCTGTTCTTCCATCCACTGCTTTCGCGCGTTCTGCACGTCTTCCAGCTTCACTCCAAAATGTTGGGCTGTCTGCGCCCACGTGGCCCCCGACGCTTTGTAGGCCACCACATCGGCAAGCTTCTTTCCGCTCACCTTGGCGTACGGCGCCGCCTGCACCACAAGGCGCCATCCGCCCGGGTGGGATTGGGCCACCTTCTCGATCTCCTCTTTCGACACCCCGAGGTACGCCGCCACCTGTTCCACCAGGACAGCCCGTTTGGCCCCGTGGAAATGGCGAAAGCCCTTATCCGGCTTCGTCCATCCCGATCCGCTCTCTGCTATGGCGGGTTGCTCCGCATTCCCCACCGTTTCCGCCGTCACCCGCCACGCCTCGCCTGCCGCGCCGGCCCCCACCAAGCAGCCGATTGCCAGCACGCCGGCCATCGCGCCCCTGCCCCTGCGGAAGATGTTCTTGGAAATTGGCATGGTGAAATCCCTCCTCCTTCACCCTATAATTTGGGCTTTTCGACGTCAGTTCTTACCGCCAATTTGATCCTTTCCCTCCGGGAACCCCCCAGCCACAAACCGCCGGGAAACGGCATAAGCAAACGCCGCGGCGTCCTGCCGCGGCGTCTGTGTCTCGCTCCTTCGCTTGTCCGCCTCACAGCACTTCCGACACCACTTTGGCCTGGGTGAACAGGAGCAGGTAGTCCGGACCGCCGGCCTTGGAGTCGGTTCCGGACATGTTGAACCCGCCAAAGGGGTGCACGCCAACGAGGGCGCCGGTGCACTTGCGGTTGAAGTACAGGTTGCCGACGTGGAACTCCTCCCGTGCCTTTTCCAGGTTGAAGCGATTGCGGGAGTAGACGGACCCGGTCAGCCCGTACTCGGTGTTGTTGGCAATCTCCAGGGCGTGGTCGAAGTCCTTGGCCTTGGTGAAGGCCACCACCGGCCCGAAGATCTCCTCCTGCATGATGCGCGCCTGCGGATCGACGTCGGCAAAGATGGTCGGCTGGATGAAGTAGCCGTTCCCTTCTCCCTTGCCGCCGCCGACAACGAGACGGCCTTCGTTCTTGCCGATCTCGATGTAGGAGAGAATCTTGTTGTAGGCCTTCTCGTCGATCACCGGTCCGGTGAAGACGTCGGGGTTGCGCACGTCGCCCACCTTGAGGGCCTTCGTCTTCTCGGCCACCAGCTCCAGCACCTGGTCGTACACGTCTTCAAGAACGATCGCCCGCGAGCAGGCCGAACACTTCTGGCCGGAAAAGCCGAAAGCCGAAACGACGATGCCCTGCGCAGCCAATTCCAGATCAGCACTGGAGTCGACAATGATCGAATCCTTGCCGCCCATCTCGGCAATGACGCGCTTGAGCCACAACTGGCCCGGGTGGCGCTTCGCCGCCCGCTCGTAAATGCGCAGCCCGACTTCCTTCGATCCGGTGAAGGAGATGAAGCGGATCTTCGGGTGGTCAACGAGGTAGTCGCCGATCTCGCCCCCAGAACCGGGCACATAGTTGACCACGCCCGCCGGGAGGCCCGCCTCTTCGAGGATTTCCATAAACTTGGCAGCAATGACCGGTGTCGTGCTGGCCGGTTTCAGGACGACGGTATTCCCCGTCACGATGGCCGAGGTGGTCATGCCGACCATGATCGCCAGCGGGAAGTTCCACGGCGGGATAACCGCCCCCACGCCAAGCGGAATGTAGTACATCTCATTGTCTTCCGTCGGGATGCGCACCAGGGGCTGGCGCTCGGCCAGCTTGATCATTTGCCGGCCGTAGTATTCCATGAAGTCGATCGCCTCGGCCGTGTCGGCGTCGGCCTCGGCCCAGCTCTTGCCGGCCTCATAGACCATCCACGCCGAAAACTCGTGCTTGCGCCGGCGCAGGATGGCCGCGGCCTTGAACAGGTAGCGGGCGCGCGCTTCGGCCGGCACGCGCTTCCAGGTTTCAAACGCCTTGAGCGCCGCCTGGACCGCCTTTTCGGCCAGCGCCGTGTCCGCCTGCGACACGACCCCCACGACCTGGTCAATGTTCGAGGGGTTGATCGACTGGACCTTGCGATCGGTCTTGATCCGCTCGCCGCCGATGATCAGGTCGTACTCGCGCCCCAGTTCCGCTTCCACCTTGCGCAGGGCTTCTTCGAAGGCGCGGCGGTTCTCCTCCTTTGAAAAGTCGGTCAAGGGCTCGTTCTTGAAATCGACGACCATGCGGCCTCACTCCCGTTTTCCAATGTTGGCGATTTCATCTCAACGTTATTGTAATACAGAGGAACGCGATCCTTCAAAACTTCCCTTCGCTTGTCGGCGCATCCCGCCGCGGCGCCCACCCGGTTCTAGTAACGGAACACATGCAAATAGGGCTCGCCTTGGGCCGGACGTTCGTACAACGCAAGCGGTTGGTTGACCGTTTCCACGGTGATCGTCACGTGGACATCCTCGTCGACCAGGTCGTTCAGGCGATTGGCCATAAACTGGATCGTCTGGATGGCCTCTGCACGCGAATCGTACTCGGCCACCGCCCGAATGCGCAGCTCCAGCAATTGGTCCCCCTCGAAACGGGCCAAGCCGGTCACCGCGACATACCCGGAGAAAAACTCCTGAACCGCCCGCTGGTAGTCCACAAATCGCCGGTTGACGCCAAGGAGTGCTCCCTCCAGGCGCTCCTTGCTGGGCAGGAGCACAAACCGCTCGTGGATTTCCTGCCACTGCGAGATGGCCGTCTTCCCCGCGTCGGCCGTGCCGACGGCAATAAAGCGGCCGGGCAGGTACGGATTCTGCGTCTCCTCTCGAAAGAGGGCAAAGATCAGGGGCACGTCGCGCACGTTTTTGGCACGGAGGCGCTCAGACACGATGGCCGCGAAACGCTTGCCTTCGCGGCGCAGCACATCGTCAGTCAGCTCCAGTTTGGTCGGCTGACCATCGGGCCCCTTCACCGTCGGCGTCGGATCAAGGGTCAGGCCGATCACCATGCCCGCCAGGCGGGCCTCGTTGTTCACGACCTGGTAATAGTCATGTTCCAGGATGTGCACAAGAAGGCGCGGGCCTTTCCCATCCGGCGGATTTAAGCCGTGCGGATGTTGGGGGCCCTGCCGGCTGAGCCATTCCCGCGCTTCTTCGCGCTGGATGTATTCACCTTCACGGAAATACGTGTTGTCCGGCGAAAAGGTTTGCTGGGCGATCTCGATCATCCCCATCTCCAGGCGGCTGATATCCAGATCGTCCAGGGTGTCACCCAGCATCAGCATCCCCCGGGTCTTGCTCGGGCGGTACGGCAACAAGCCCGGGAAGAAGCGATGGGTGGTCTCCAACGCCGGCGAAATGTAGGCCTTCTTGGGCTGCAAGTTCCCTTGTGGACGCAAGTCCCACGGTGCGCAGCCGCTGACCAGCAGCGTGCAGGCGCCAACCAACAGGACAACGCGAAAGAGCAGTCGGCGCATCGCTCGTCCGTCTCCTTTTCCCGAAAACCGTTCTGGTGTGCCAACGGTCCTACGCGCCTTCCCCCGACCCAAGCAGGGCCAAAAACGCCGCCTCATCGATCACCGGAACGCCCAGCTCGCGCGCCTTGGCCAGCTTGGAACCGGCGTTCTCCCCGGCAATGACGAGGTCGGTCTTCTTGCTAACGCTGGAGGCCACCTTGCCGCCCAGGGCCTCGATGCGCTCCTGGGCCTCCTTACGCGTCATCGACGCCAGGGTACCGGTGAGGACGACGGTCTTCCCGACGAAGGGCGACGCCGCTTGCACCGCGGGTGCCGGTCCCTTGTACGCCGTGTTGACGCCGGCCGCCTTCAGCCGCTCGATCACGGCCCGCACTTCCGCTCGCGCAAAGTAGGTAACGACGCTGTCGGCCATCTTCGGCCCGATCTCCGGCACCGTCAGGAGCTCGTCGTAGGTGGCCGCCATCAGGCGGTCAAGGGTGCCAAAGTGCTGGGCCAACGTCTTGGCCGCTTTGGCCCCGATGAAGCGAATGCCCAAGCCGTAAACCAGACGTTCAAGGGAATTGGCCTTGCTCCGCTCGATGGCGGCAAGCAGGTTGTCGGCCGACTTCGGCCCCATCCGCTCCAGCCGGACAAGGTCGTCACGGTCGAGGAAATACAGGTCGGCCACGTTGCGCACCAGGCCGTGGTCGAAGAGCTGCTGACACACCCGCTCGCCGAGGCCCTCGATGTTCATCGCGTCGCGGGAGGCGAAGTGGATCAACCCCTCGACGATCTGGGCCGGGCAACTCGGGTTAACGCAGCGCAGGGCCACCTCGCCCTCAAGGCGCACGAGGGCGCTGCCGCAGGCCGGGCAGTGGGTTGGCATCGCAAAGGGACGCTCGCTTCCCGTCCGCCGCTCGGCGAGCACGGCAACAACCTCGGGAATAATGTCGCCCGCCTTGCGCACAACGACGTGGTCGCCAAGGAGGAGGCCCTTTTCACGGATGATGTCCTCGTTGTGCAGGGACGCGCGCTTCACCGTCGTGCCGGCCAGCTGTACCGGCCGCAGGATGGCCGTCGGCGTGACAACACCGGTGCGGCCGACGCTGACCTCGATGTCCTCCAGCACCGTCACCGCCTCTTCGGCGGGAAACTTGTACGCGATGGCCCAGCGGGGGCTCTTGGCCGTGGCGCCGAGGCGCCCCTGCTGGTCAAAGCGGTCGACTTTGATGACGAGGCCGTCAATGGCGTAGGGAAGCTCGTGTCGCCGTGCGGTCCACGCCGCGCAGTGGTCGATCACCTCGTCGATGGTATCGAAGCGTCGCCGCTCGGGGTTCACCTTAAACCCCAGCTCTTCCAGCAGGTTAAGGGCATCCCAGTGGGTGGCCACCGTCTCCCCCTCCACGGCGGCCAGGCCGTAGACAAACAAGTCGAGCGTCCGCTCCGCGGCAACCCTGGGATCGAGCTGGCGCAGGCTGCCCGCGGCGGCGTTGCGCGGATTGGCAAAGAGCGGTTCCCCGCGCGCCTGTCGTTCGCGGTTCAGCCGTTCAAAGGCCGCCTTGGGCATGAACGCCTCGCCGCGCACCTCCAGCGTCAGCGGGCGGCGCAGGCGCAAGGGAAGCGAACGGATCGTCTTCAAGTTCTGGGTGATGTTTTCCCCGGTCAAGCCGTCGCCGCGCGTGGCCCCGCGCACGAAACGGCCGTCCTCGTAGCGCAGCGTCACGGCCAGGCCGTCGATCTTGGGTTCCACGACGTACTGCACCGTTTCGCCGCCGAGGAGGCCGCGCACCCGCCGGTCAAACTCCCGCAAGTCGCCCTCGTCAAAGGCGTTGTCGAGACTCAGCATGGGGACGGGATGGATCACCTTCTCGAAGGCGTCCAACGGGGCCCCGCCGACACGCTGGCTGGGGGAATCGGGCGTGACGAGATCGGGAAAGGCTTTCTCCAGCTCGATCAGCTCGCGCATCAGCGCGTCGTATTCGGCGTCGCTGATCTTGGGGTCGTCCTTGACGTAGTACCAGTAGTTGTGCTCCTCGATCTGCCGGCGCAGCTCCTCAATCCGCCGGGCCGCTTCCTGGCGATCCATGCCCGCGCCTCCTTTCCCCTCAAACATGCTCCGGTCACTTCACCTTTTCGATCGGCGCATAGGCGGCCAAGAGCTTCTTCACCCCGGTGGGGGCCGGGAAGGCCACGTCGATCTCCGCTTCGCTGCCGCTGCCCTTCACCTTCACCACGGTGCCGATGCCCCATTTGGCATGGCGCACCTTGTCGCCCGGCTGAAAGACCGTATCCTTGGGTGCGGGAACGCGCCGCTGCGCGGCGCCCGTCGCCGCAAACGTCCCCTCCGGCGTCCGCCGCCACCACGGAGCCGGGCGTCCGGCCGACGGCCCCGCCGGGTCGGCCGCCGGACCGCCCACGCGCTGGAGTTCTGCCTCGGGAATCTCGTCCAAGAAACGCGAGGGCACGCCCGGGCGCGTATCGCCGAACAGGGTGCGCCACCGGGCCGAGGTGAGATGAAGCTCCTCCATTGCCCGCGTGATGCCGACGTAGGCCAGGCGCCGCTCTTCCTCCAGGGCCTCGTCATCGGCCAAGGCACGGCTGTGCGGAAAGATCCCCTCTTCCATGCCCACAAGAAAGACGACGGGGAACTCCAGGCCCTTGGCGCTGTGCAGGGTCATCAGCGTGACGGCCTCGGCCGGACCCTCGTCATCGAGCCGGTCGACATCGGAGATGAGGGCCAGCTCGGTGAGGAAGGCGACAAGGGACTTGTCCTCGCTCGACGCCTCAAAGTCCTTGGTGACGGTGAGAAACTCGGCGATGTTCTCCAGCCGGCCCAGGGCCTCCGGCGTCCCTTCCTGCTTGAGGGCCTCGCGGTAACCGGTGCGGTCGAGAAGTTCTTCCGTCAACTCCGTCACCGACAGGTACTCGGCCATGGCGGCCAGGTTCTCAATCAGCTGCACAAAATCGGCCAGGCGCGCAGCCGTCTTGCCGCTCACACCCGCCTCCTCGGCCCGCTGCATGGCGCGGAAGAGGGAAAGGCCTTGCTCCGCGGCGAAAACGGCCAGCTTCTCCAGCGTGACCGCGCCGATGCCCCGCTTGGGCACGTTGACGATGCGCTGCAGGCTGATGTCGTCATCGGGATTGGCCACCAGGCGCAGGTAGGCGATCAGGTCCTTGATCTCCTTGCGCTCGTAGAACTTGATGCCGCCCACGACGCGGTAGGGAATGCCGGCCTTCATCAGCGCCTCTTCCAGTGCGCGTGACTGGGCGTTGGTGCGGTACAGCACGGCAAAGTCGGACAACTTCCGCCCCTTGGCCTGCCCCTCGCGGATGCGGTCGACGACGTAGAGGGCCTCGTCGACCTCGGTCTCGGCCTCGTAATAGCGGATCGGCTCGCCCTCGGGGTTGGCCGTCCACAGCTCCTTTGGCTTTCGCAACGCGTTGTGGGCAATCACCGCGTTGGCCGCGCGCAGGATGCGCTTGGTGGACCGGTAGTTTTGCTCCAGCTTGATCACGGCGGCGTCGGGGAAATCGGCCTCAAAATCGAGGATGTTGCGGATGTCCGCCCCGCGCCAGCTGTAAATCGACTGGTCGCTGTCGCCCACCACACACAGGTTGCGATGCCGATCAGCCAGCATCCGCACCAGGAGGTACTGGGCACGGTTGGTGTCCTGGTACTCGTCGACATGGATGTAGCGGAACTTGTTCTGGTAGTATCCGAGCACATCGGCGTGCGCTTCAAAGAGGCGCACGGTCACGAGCAGGAGGTCGTCAAAATCCAGGGCGTTGTTGCGCTTCAGCTTCTCCTGGTACAAGGCGTACAGTTCGGCGACGACCCGGTCATAGGGGGTTTGCGCCGCCCTGGCAAAGCGCTCCGGGTCTTTCAGCTCATTCTTGGCATAAGAAATGGCCGCCAGCACCGCACGCGGGTCATAACGCTTGGCGTCCAGGTTCTTTTCCTTGAGGCACTCCTTCAGCACCGCAAGCTGGTCGGACGGGTCGAGGATGGAAAAGTGCGTCGTATACCCCATCCGCTCGATGTCGCGGCGCAGGATGCGCACGCACATGGCGTGAAAGGTCATGATCCAGCAGTCCTTCGCCGCCGGGCCGACGAGGTGGGCGATCCGCTCCTGCATCTCCCGCGCCGCCTTGTTGGTGAAAGTGATGGCCAAAAGGTTCCACGGCGGGACCCCTTTCACCCCCAGCAAGTAGGCCACACGGTGGGTGAGCACGCGCGTTTTGCCCGATCCGGCCCCAGCCAGGATGAGCACCGGCCCCTCGGTGGTCAGCACTGCCGTGCGCTGCTGGTCGTTGAGGCCGGAAAGCAGCCGGTCCACCTCGCCAAGTTGTACCGTCACATCCATCACCTTCCGCCCACTTCTGGTTTCCCCTGTGGCCGCTTCGGGCCCCTCCGCTGTGTCCGTACAAACCCATTGGGGCAACCGAGCCCCGAATGTCCGGCCTTATGCATCTACGGTGTTCACTGGGGTTTCCTTGACCGCCGCCACCGTCGCCAGCGCCCCCTCAAGTTTCGCGTACACCGCGTTGCCGACGACAACCGTATCGGCCACGCGGGCCATCGCCCGCGCCACTTCGGGGCCGTCCACACCGCCGCCGTAAAAGAGGCGGGCGCGCGTCAACACGCGGCGCACCTCCCGCACCAGGTTCACGTCTCCGCGCGTCCCGCTGTATTCGATGTACACCACCGGAAGCGACAAGAGCCGTTCCGCCAGCACGGCATAGGCCGCCGCCGTTTCCACGTCCAGGGAAGCGTCGCTTCGCGTCAGGCGCGCCACCTTCGCCTCCGGATTGAGCACGATGTACCCTTCCACAACCAGCTCATCCCACCGAATGAGACGGCCCAGGCGGCGAATGGCCTCCATGTGCGGACGCAAGAGCCAATCGGGGTCCCCCGCATTAAGCACGAGGGGCACAAGGTAGCCGTCAAAGCCGGGCACCACCGCATCCAGCGAAGAGATTTCTTGCACACACGGGACAGCGTAGCGCCGCACACGGGCCAGTAGCTCCACCGTATTGTCGAAGGTGACGCCGTCGGTGCCGCCGATGACGATGGCGTCGGTACCCGACTCGCACACCGCTTCCAGCGCATCATCCGACAGCGGCTTGTTCGGATCCAGCTTGAACACGTGCCGCCACGCGCCCACATCCATGATTCGTTCCTCCTTTTGCGCTACGGTTATTCTACCATCCCGCACCGATTTCGCAACGACAAGCCGCTGTTCGGCCACACAAAAAAAGCGGTCCGCGCGAAGCGGACCCTGCCGGTCACCATGGCGGCCGGCGCCCGGATTTTACCGCGTTCACCGGACGGCTTTCCCGGCCAAAGCCGGCCACCACTAGCGCGCCCAGCACCATCACGGCAAAAAACGCACCGAATATCCACGCGAACCCCACGCCCGCGCCGATAGCCAGCCCCACCAGGTAGGGCGCCGCGATGCTGCCCAACCGGCCGAATCCGGCCGCCCAGCCCGTTCCCGTGGCGCGAATGCGCACCGGGTACTGCTCGGACGTGTACGCGTAAATGGCACCCCAAGCGCCGAGGTTGAAAAACGATAGGGCCAGGCCAAAGGCCAGCAGCATCCCCAGCGAGTCGGATAGCCCGAACCCCAGGGCGGACAGCGCCGCCAGAAGAAGATAGGCCACCACCGTCGGTTTGCGCCCCCACCGTTCCACCAGGTAGGCGGCACTGAGGTAGCCGGGGATTTGCGTCAACGTCATGATGAGCACGTATGCAAAGCTGCGCACGAGGGTGTAGCCCTTGAGCACCATCACCGAGGGCAGCCACAGGAACATGCCGTAATAGGAAAAGTTGGCTGCAAACCACAGCAGCCATAGCACCGCCGTCTGCCGCCGGAATTCCGTCCCCCACAGCCTGCTGACCTGCCCAAACAACGATGGGCGTACCGCCTGTCGCCGGAACGCCGGCGTCTCCGGTAGCCGTCGGCGCAGGTAAACCGCATACAGCGCCGGAAGGGCCCCGATCAAAAAGCCGGCCTGCCACCCGAACGCAGGAATGATGAAATACGAAACAAAGGCGGCCACCAGCATGCCGACGGCCCAGAAGCTGTTCAGGTACACCACTGCACGGCCGCGCGAAGATTCCGGCGCCGATTCCAACACATAGGTGGTGGCGACCGGCAATTCACCGCCCAATCCCATGCCGGCCAGAACGCGCAGCACAAGCAAGACGGCGACGGTTCCGGCCAAGGCACTGGCACCCGTGGCCAAGCTGTACAGCATGAGCGTCCAGACGAAGAGCCGCCGGCGGCCGAAGCGGTCCGCCAATAATCCGGCTAAGGCGGCCCCAACGGCCATACCGATAAAATTGACGCTCCCCAACAGACCGGTAATGTTGGGCGCCAGTCCCCAGTCCTCGGCTAACGCGGCGAAGATGAACGCCAACATCCCCACTTCCATGGCGTCAAAAAGCAGGCCAACCCCACACAGTCCCAAAAGACGCCAGGAAAGCGGGCGGGACTTCCGCGCGGTCTGTCCCCCCATCCGTTCTCACCTTCCCCGGTTCACTCGCCCCATCCGGCATCCCAACAGGGCGTATTCCACCCTATGCACAGCGGCGGGCGCCGGTTCCTGCTCTCCTGTCCCTGCACAAAAAAATGTGGCCGCGTACGGTGCGCGGCCTTGCTGATCACCGGACACGATCGAAAAACAAAACCGCCTAGACCACACCGTGGCCTAGGCGTCGGTTTTACGCGTCCCCTCCGTCACGGGACGGGGGCGCTGTTTCCGAAGACGCGCGCCCTTCCACCCCTCTTGCTTCCTCCAGTCGCGCCAACACCATTTCGTATCCATCGTTTCCGTAGTTGAGGCAGCGCTTGACGCGCGAAATGGTCGCCGTGCTGGCGCCCGTCTCCATCTCAATCTGGCTGTACGTATAACCCTTTCGCAACATGCGCGCCACTTCCAGCCGCTGCGCTAGCGAGTGAATCTCGTTTACCGTGCACAGATCGTCAAAAAACCGGTAGCACTCCTCTACGGTCCGCAGGGTCAGGATGGCTTCAAACAATTGATCCACTTCGCGGCGCTTCAACTTTTCCAGGGGCATTCCGTTCACTCCTTCCCCCGGTTCCCGTACGTTTCGACTGCAGAACATCACCGTACGAAAAACTCGTCCGAACGATAGTTTACTCGTAACGAACACTGGCTGTCAAACCCGGGTTCGTGGGGACGATGTTCACCCAGGTGTTTCCGGGATAGAGCGGAATCTCCGTTCCGTCTTCCCCATACACGCGTAACACGCCGTTCGCCCGCTCCCACGTACCCGTCCGCATCACCCCACGCTGAAACACGTAGGCGCGGCCGGGTCCCGCAAGGTCGATTTCACGCCGCCCAGCGGCGTCCAGCACGCGGTGCTGGGCTTCGAGGACGATCACGTTCACCGCCGTGAGCATCTCGCCGGTTGTGCGGTCGCGGTGCAGCTTCCCCTGCGTCAGGCGCCTGTACACCTGGCGAGCGGCATCGTATTCGTATCCGCAGCGGTACGTCGCCGCATAGCGAATCTCCACCTTCCGTGCCGGCGCCCCGACCGGGTTCTGGCGCGGGTCGTCCACGAAGGGCAGGCGCGGCAGCTTGCCAACGTCGGCATACCCCTTGTCGGCCATGGCCCGGCGAATGCTTGTCAGGTCGGTATACAGGTTGTGCGGGGCTTTCCGCGACGGGTCCCGCCAGAAATAGCGGGGATTGTGGATTTCATCCAGGTGGGCGTACCCCCCTTCCCGCAACAGCGCCAGCGCATCGGGGCTGCCTCCGGCGTGCACCATGACGGCGTCAAACCCTTCCCCCAGCTCGACATAATACGGCCGGATGCTGCGTACCGGCCCGATCACCTCGGGCGCCTGGCTGTGGTAGATGGCAGCAAAGCGGGTGATGTCCCCTTCCGCCAACACCTCGTAGACGATGTCCGCCTTGTCGAGACCCGACTGGGGGCGGGCCTTCGGGGCGTTGTTGATCATGACCATAATCGCGCGGTGCTCGGCGGGCACGGCCGTCACCTGCCCCGTCAGCGGCGCCACGACCGTCGGCCCTTCCGCCCCCGGCGTTTCCGTCTCGCTGGGCGCCTGCGGTGACGGTTCCGGCACCGATTTTGTTTCGTCGCGGCACCCGCCGGCCAGAAGAGCGAGCGTGATCATCAGCGCGACAACGATCCCTTTGCGCATGCGGTCTCCCTCTTCTCCTACGATGGGGTTGTCCCTTTTTCTGTTCGCGTGACCGGAATCCAATTCCTGCTCTTTTGTTCCAGGTACACGTACAAAACAGAGGTTGACACGGGAAAGGCACTGAAGGACTTCTGGCCCTCACCTTTGCCCGTGCTCCAACAGACGGGAGGGAACGAGCATGCGCTTTTGCTTCACGTCATAAAGACCGTCGGGCGTAAAGCGAAGCGCCGGCAAATGCGTCGAGGAAAAGAAAAACAGCGAATACAGCGGATCGGTATGGCCATACCCGCGCTGACGCAGCAGGGTCACCAGCTGTTCGGTCCGCTCCATCAGCTCGTCCATCGGCAGATCGCTCATGCATCCGCCGAGGGGAAGCGGGAGGCGGTACACCTCCCGCCCGCCGTCGACAAGCACAATGCCTCCGCCCATTTCGCACACGGCATCCACGGCGCGGGCCATGGCCTTCCGATCGCGCCCCAGCACCATCAGGTCACCGGAACCGGAAAAGGAACTGGCCAAGGCGTCAAAGAGGCCAAAGCCACGGACAATGCCCGTCGTCACCCAATGCCCGTCTGCGCTAAGCAACGCCGCATGCAGTTCTCCGCGATCCGGATCGGGCACCACCTCGCCGTCCCGAACGGCGGGAACATCACGACTCACCCGTGTGATCACGGCGTTCACCAGTTCCATCACCGGAAACGGGAAGCCCGGATCGATCACGCGGAACCAGTCCGGGTCAGCCGGCGCCACGCGGGGCGCATATCGGCAGAGCGCCGGGTAGCGCGACCAATCGAGGGACGGTGGCGCGTCAACCAGCCGGCCGTCTTGCACGCGTAAGCGGCCGCCGCTCATCACGTGCACCGGGGTGGGGTTGGCCAGGTCCTCCAAAAAGTTGATGTCGGCAACGCGTCCCGGGGCGATGCCGCCGATGTCACCGTCCAGCCCGTAGTAGACGGCGACGTTGAGTGTCGCAGCGCGGTAGGCGGCCAACGGTGGCAGGCCGGCGGCCAAAGCCTCGCGCAACACGGCGTCCAGAAATCCTTCCCGCAAAAAGGGGGGCGGCGAGCCGTCGGTGGTCAGCATGAGACGGCTGGTGAGGTCGATGCCACTGGCGACGAGCTCGCGCACAAGGGTTGGCACGTCGGGCCGGATCGACGAATGACGCAGCGTCGCGTACAGGCCGAGGCGCAGGCGCCGCAGGGCCTCCTCGCCGTTGATCGCCTCGTGGCACGCCGTCACCCCGGCCGCCGCCACGGCGTTGAGCGTCTCGACGGACGCCCCGGGGTGATGCCCCTCGACGCGCTTGCCGAGGGCCCGCGCGCGGTCGACACCGGCGACGAGGGCCGCATCGCCGGCAAGAAGGTCGGGCCACGCCGTCAGCTCGCCGGCCTGCAACACAGCGGGATGGGCCAACAGGCGGCCGGTCCGCTCCGGCGTGTACCGCCGGCGCAGCAGGGGCGAATCGGTTTGCGGGTCGAGACGCACCCACCACCACATGCGCACCGGTAGCTCGGCCGTCTCGTCCCAAAATGCCTCCAGCTCCTCCACGTCGAGCCTGTGGAACAAGTACAGGTTGTCGTTTACCATCCCCGTTGTCCCATGGCGCAAGGCGAACGCCGCCAACGCGAACGGGTTGTACAGCAAAAACGGATGGGCATGAGGTTCCAGATAGCCCGGCACGAGGATGAGGCCGTCGGCGTCGATGATGGCGGTTTCATCGTTCACGTTCGGCGTTTTCTCGCCGACGTAGGCAATGCGGTCGTCACACAGGACCACCTCGGCCCGGAGCAGTTCGCCGGTGTACACGTTGAAGACGCGCCCGCCGCGAATCCACGCGGTGGCCGGGCACCGGCGCATCGCCACCTCGGTCAGGCGGCGCCGACGTTCAGCCGTGAGAGGGGGGATGGGCGTTTTCATCGCGTCCTCCTTGTCCTGTCGTATTGTTCGACGGTTTCGACGTGTCGAATCGTTCCGTCTCTTCCCATTGTACCATACCGGCGGGCGTCCGCCCGCGTGGCTGGTGTTTGTTTCCAACATTTTTCCAATCCGACGAGGGCTTGGGCCTTCCGGGATCGGCTCATACTAAACCGGGATCGACTCATCCTAAACTTGAAACACACAGGGAGGAGGGTGCGCCGTGAAGAAAAACGTCGGAACCCTCGACGCCATGATCCGGCTCGTTGCCGGGTTTACCGGGCTGGCCTGGGCCATCGCCATGGCGTCCCGGCCGTTCTCGCGCCCGCCTGTCGGGCTGATGCTGCTCTCGGCGCTGAAGATCGCCGAAGGGCTGACGCGTTGGTGTCCCATGTTGGCCTTGATGGGGGCCAACACACGTGAGCTGGACCGGAACGCGATGAAACGCGGTCGGTTCGGGTAATGCGCTACGGCGAATTCGTTTTTCCTGACGGACAAGGAGGGAAGGCCTTTGGTCCCCCAAAGCCGCCTCGACCAGTGGATTGCCTATGAATGGCTGAGCGACAACCTGTTTTCCCTGCTCTTGGTCGGGCTCTCCGTCGTGCTGGCCATCGCCCTGTGGATGGGCATCCGGCGCCGCGACGGGTGGTACACCCGCCGCGCGGCTCTGCGCCGTCGCGGCAGTAAAGACGAAACGTAGGCAACTCCTGACGGTGGGGCAATGCGCGATGCCCCTTGAGCAGGTACAACGGGCCATCCGGTCCCTCCACCACGTCGCGAATGCGCCCGAACCGATGGGGAAACAAGGCGGTACCCGCAGGACCTCCCGAGAATCGCTTCCGATACCTTCCACCAGCCGTTTGTCTCTTTTGCGGTTTGTCCACGCGAAGGCGCAGCCTACGCCTGCGCGGCGGGCGCTCCCCTATCCCTTCGCCATCAGCGCCCGGTTCCCGATGTCGGTGCGGTAGTGCATGCCCTCGAAGCGGATGCGCGCGGCGTTGGCGTACGCCTTCTGCTGGGCCTCGGCCAGCGTGGCCCCGAGGGCCGTTACGCCAAGAACACGCCCGCCGCTCGTGACGAGAGCCTCACCGTCTCGCTTCGTCCCGGCGTGGAAGACGAGCACGTCGGGGTCGACCCGGTCGAGTCCGGAAATGGCCTTGCCCACCTCGTAGCCGTGCGGATAGCCGCCCGAGGCGAGAACGACGCACAGGGCTGCCTCGTCGCGCCACTCCAGCGCTACCTCTTCGAGACGTTCCTCCACGACGGCGAGAAGCACCTCCAGGAGATCCGTCTTCAGCCGCGGCAGAACCACCTGTGTCTCCGGGTCGCCGAAGCGGGCGTTGAACTCGATCACCTTCGGCCCGTCCGCCGTGACCATCAGGCCGGCGTACAGCACGCCGGTGAAGGGACAGCCCTCCCGCGCCAGCGCCGCGGCCATCGGCCTCAAGATGCGCGCCTCGGCGGCCGCAATGACGGCCGGGTCCATCTGCGGCACCGGTGAGTAGGCGCCCATGCCGCCGGTATTGGGCCCGCGGTCGCCGTCGAACACCGGCTTGTGGTCCTGGGCCGGCACCATCGGGCGCACTGTCTCCCCGTCGACGAAGGCCATCAGGGAGAGCTCCTCCCCTTCCAGGCATTCCTCGATCACCACGCGTGATCCGGCAGCGCCAAAGGCACCTTCCCGCATCGCCCGGCGGAGCGCCTCCTCCGCCTCGGCCACCGTGCGGGCCACCGTCACTCCCTTGCCGGCGGCCAGCCCGTCGGCCTTGACAACAATGGGCGCCCCCTTTTCCCGCACGTAGG
>PKQU01000122.1 GCA_017577925.1 Bacillota bacterium | reverse complement strand
CGCGGTACCGCTCTTGGATCGGGGCGAGGGTTTCCACCACCACCTCGGCCAGATCGGCCTTGAACACGCCATAGCCCTTGCCGCGGTAGCGCGCTTCGATTTCTTCCAGCGACAGGCCGGAGCACAGGGAGTAGATGGTCATCAGGTTGCTGATGGCCGCTTTCGTTTCCGGGTCGTAGCGCACTTCCATCTCCGAGTCGGTGACGGCGCGCTTGATCTTCTTGCGGATGACGTCGGGCTCGTCCAAGAGGGAGATGTAGCTGTTGGGATTGGGGTTCGACTTGCTCATCTTCTTCGTCGGGTCGTCGAGGGACATGATCCGCCCGCCGACCTTCTGGATGAGCGGCTCGGGCAGGACAAAGGTTTCGCCGAAGCGCTTGTTGAACCGTTCGGCCAGGTCGCGCGTCAGTTCCAGGTGCTGCTTCTGGTCTTCGCCGACGGGCACGTGTGTGGCCTGGTAGAGGAGGATGTCCGCCGCCTGCAATGTCGGATAGGTGAACAGCCCCGCCGAGACGGACTCCTTGCCGGCCGACTTGTCCTTGAACTGCGTCATCCGGCCCAGCTCGCCGAAGTGGGCCAGACACTGCATCACCCAGCCGAGCTCCGTGTGGGCGGGGACGTGGGACTGCACGAAGACCGTCGCCTTTTGCGGGTCGATCCCGGCAGCGTAGTACATGGCCGCCACCTGGAGCGTCTGTTGCCGCAGTGCCTCCGGTTCCTGCGGCACGGTGATGGCGTGGTAGTCGGCGATCATGAAGAAGCACTCGGCCTCGTGTTGCAAAGCGACAAACTGCTTGATGGCCCCGAGGTAGTTGCCGATGGTGAGCCGTCCGCTCGGTTGGATGCCCGAGAGAATCCTGCGCATGGTTGCCCTCCTTTTTGGTGAAAGGTGTGATCCGATCGCGTCGTCGATTTCCACGACTGGCGTCATGGTCACTCCAGGGCGCGGCCCCGCGTCTCCGCGCCGACAAGGAAGGCGAAGGCGCCCGCCGCGGCGAGGAGCACGCCGTGGGCCAGCAGCACGCCGCCCGCCCCCAGCGCCGGGAGCAGGGCTCCGGTGAGGTACGGCGCGGCCATGCCGCCGAGGCGGCCCGCCGCGCCGGCCAAGCCGGCGCCGCTCGTCCGCAGCGCGGTGGGGAACAGTTCCGGCGTGTAGGCGTAGATGGCGCCCCATGCCCCGAGGTTGAAGAAGGACAGGGCCGCGCCAAAGACGAGCAGCTCCGCCACTGTGTCGGAGCGGGAAAAGAGCAGGGCCGCCAGGGCGGACAGGAGAAGGAAGCTGACCAGTACCGGTCGACGGCCCCATCGCTCGACAAGCCACGCGGCGGTCAGGTAGCCGGGGAGCTGCGCCGCGGTCATGATCAGCACGAATGCCAAGGATCGCACCAGGGAGTAGCCCTGCTCGACGAGGAGCGACGGCAGCCAGATGAAGGCGCCGTAGTAGCCGGCGTTGAGGGTCAGCCACGCCAGGGCGATGAACAGGGTGCGGCGCACCAGCGGCGGACGGAACAGGTCCCCGTAGGGGCGCGGCGTCGGCTCCGGCGCGGGTTGCGGTTCCGGGAGCTCTTTTCCCTCGCCGCGCAGGGCCGCTTCCATGCGGGCCACCAGCGCCTCGGCCTCCCGGGCGCGCCCGCGCGCCGCCAGCCAGCGCGGCGACTCCGGCGCGCCCAGGCGCAGCCAGGCCGCATACAGTGCCGGGATCGCTCCGATGACGAAGGCCCACCGCCAGCCCGCTTCGGGCACGAGGAGGAAGCCGACCAGCGCCGCCAGGAACCAGCCGACGGCCCAGAAGGCCTCCAGCCACACGACAAAGCGCCCGCGGGAGGTGCTGGGCACGAGCTCGCCCATCAGGCTGGCCGCCACGGGCAGCTCCGCTCCCAGACCGATTCCCGTGAGGAAGCGGGAGAACAGCAGGGCCCCGTAGGACGGCGCCAGGGCGGTGAGCAGGCTGCCGACGCCGGCGACGAGCAAGCTGTAGGCGACAACGGCGCGCCGGCCGTACCGGTCGGCCAGCCGTCCGCCCACGGCGGCTCCGAGGAACATCCCCACCAGGCCGGCGCTGCCCAACAGCCCCATCTGTGCCGACGAGAGGTTGAAGGCCGCCTTGATCGCCGGCAGGGTGAAGCTGATCAGGCCCACGTCCATGGCGTCGAGAGCCCATCCGAGCCCCAAGAGGTACAGGTAGCGGTAATGCACACGGCCGATCGGCAGGCGTTCCAGGCGGCTGATGGCGTTCACGGTGGATCCCCTTTCTGCACGGGCAAATGCTGGCTCCTATTGTACCACAATTGTGGACTTACGCGCGCGCTGCGGCATGGTCGCGGGAAATGAAAAAGGCCACCGGTTTCGCCTACCGGCGAGACCGGGGCCTCGTTGTCTCGGGGACAAGAACGGCTCCTTGTCGCCCACTCATGCCAACGTTAACACGACACGCCCGTTGATTTGCCCCTTTTCCAAACGCTCGAAGACCTCATTGATCTTTTCGAGGGGCTGCGTCTCGATGTTCACCCTCACTTTCCCCTGGGCGGCGAATTCCAGGGCTTCCTGCAGATCTTTTCTTGTTCCGACGATTGAACCTTTCACCGTCACCCCGTTTAACACCGTGTCGAAGATGGGGAGCGGCAGCTCTTCATTCGGCAACCCGACAACCACGAGGGTACCGCCGCGTTTCAGGGAACGGTACGCTTGATCAAAGGCCTTCCGGGTAACGGCCACGCTGATCGCCGCTTGCACGCCACCGAATCGTTCTTGAATCTCCTGTGCCGGATCGACTTTCGCGCCGTTGATGGTGGCGTCTGCCCCCAGCTTGGTCGCGAGCTCCAATTTTTCATCGACAATGTCGACGGCGACCACATGGTATCCCATGGCCTTCGCGTATTGCACGGCGACGTGTCCCAGACCGCCGATGCCGTAGATGGCGACCCAGTCGCCCGGTTTCGCCCCACAAATTTTCAGTGCTTTATATGACGTTACCCCCGCGCAAAAGATCGGCGCCGCTTGCTCGAACCCAAGGTTGTCCGGGATTTTGACGACATAAGCAGCGGGGGCTTTGCAGTATTCGGCAAAGCATCCGTGTACCGAATACCCGGTGTTCAGCTGGTGCGGGCACAACGTTTCCTGACCGGTCAAGCAGTATTCGCATTCGCCACACGCAGAATAAAGCCAGGGAATCCCGACCCGGTCACCCACTTTGAGCGCGGTGACGCCCGGACCGACCGCCTCGACGACGCCCACTCCCTCATGCCCCAGGATGGCGGGAAGTTTAGGTTTCAGTGACCAATCGGCACGTGCCAAATGCAGGTCGGAATGACACACACCACACGCTTTGATTCTCACGAGGACTTCCCCATAGCCGATTTCCGGAGTGGGCATCTCTTGGATTTCCAGCTTTTCCTTAAAACCCTTGAGAACAGCCGCCTTCATCGATAGCCCTCCCGTGGATCCGTTTTCAATTTCACTCTCTCCTCTCGCAATCGCGATGTCTGTGACAAAGTGCACAGCGTCACAGAATGTTTTTCGGTTGCCCGTATTGGGTACAAGAACAAAACCCGCGCGGGATGGGGGGAAAAAGCGGGAACGTTTGACATGCCGCTGGCGTTTCGGTATCGTTAAAAGTACGACAATCTGACGCGTGATAACGGCATATGGCCCCGCGATGAGAGAGAGGAGTAGCCAGGGGCGCTGCCTCCCAGCGAGCCGGGGAGGGTGGAAGCCCGGCGGCAGTCCTGGTGAAGGGCGCTCTCGAGCGATGGTCGATGAGGGGGTCGACGGCGCCGCGCGGCAGGTGAGCCGAAGCGGGTACGGCGTGCGCGGCAACGCGTGTCCGTCGGCCAACTAGGGTGGAACCGCGGGAGAGCCTCCCGTCCCTAGCGCGCGGCGCTGGGGGCGGGAGGTTTTCTGTTGGGCGTCCGGCAACCATGAGGATGGAGGTGTCCGCCGTGAACTTTCAGGACATGATTTTGGCCCTGCAAGCCTTTTGGGCCAAGCAGAACTGCCTTATCGTGCAGCCTTATGACATCGAAACCGGCGCGGGAACGATGAACCCGGCCACCTTCCTTCGCGTGATCGGCCCAGAGCCGTGGAACGTGGCCTATGTGGAGCCGTCGCGCCGCCCGGCTGACGGGCGCTACGGGGAGAACCCCAACCGCCTCTACCAGCATCACCAGTTCCAGGTGATCCTTAAGCCGTCGCCGGACAACGTGCAGGAGATCTACCTCGACAGCCTGCGCGCCCTCGGCATCGAGCCGGAGGAACACGACATCCGTTTTGTGGAGGACAACTGGGAAGCGCCGACCCTCGGGGCCTGGGGGCTCGGTTGGGAAGTGTGGATCGACGGGATGGAGATCACCCAGTTCACCTACTTCCAGCAGGTTGGCGGCCTTGATTGCCATCCGGTGGCCGTGGAGATCACCTACGGCCTGGAGCGCCTCGCCTCGTACATCCAGGGGAAGGACAACGTGTTTGACCTGGAATGGGTGGGGGGATTCACCTACGGGGACGTGTTCAAGCAACCCGAATACGAGCATTCCAAGTACACCTTCGAGGTGGCCGACGCGGCGATGTTGTTCCGCCTTTTTGCCGATTACGAGCGGGAAGCGCAGCGGGCGCTGGAGGCCGGCCTCGTTTTTCCGGCCTACGACTACGTGCTGAAATGCTCCCACACCTTCAACCTCCTCGATGCGCAGGGGGCAATCAGCGTCACCGAGCGGACGGGGTACATCGCACGCGTGCGCAACCTGGCCCGCGCCTGTGCCCAGGCCTATTTAGCCGAGCGGGAGCGGCTGGGCTTTCCGCTCCTGAAACGAAGCGGCGAACCGGCGCGGCCGGCGTTGGGCGAAACCACGGTCATCGGCAATCCGGTGAAGGGGGAGTGACGGATGGGAACGCGCGATTTTCTGCTGGAAATCGGCACCGAGGAGATTCCGGCCCGTTTCGTGCAGGGGGCCACTCGCCAGCTGGCCGAAAAGGTGCAGGCCTTCCTCCGCGATCGGCGCATCGCCTTTGGGGTGGTGCGCACCTATGCCACGCCGCGCCGGCTGGCCGTATTGGTGGAGGACGTGGCCGAAAAGCAGGAGGACGTGAGCGAAGAGGTGCGCGGGCCGGCCAAGCACATTGCCGTTGACGAGGCCGGCAACTGGACAAAAGCGGCGGAAGGGTTTGCCCGCAAACAGGGGGTGGCCTTGCGCGACCTGTTCATTCGGGAGGTGAAGGGAGTTCCATACGTCTTTGCCCGCAAGTACCACCCCGGCGCGCCGACGCGGGAGATCCTCACCGAACTGGGCGACGTCATTCGCTCCCTCTCCTTCCCCAAGAGCATGCGCTGGGGGACCCACGACCTGCGCTTCGTGCGGCCCATCCGGTGGCTTGTCGCGCTGTTCGGGGCTGACATCGTGCCCATTGAGGTGGCCGGCGTGCGGGCGGGGAACGTTACCCGGGGGCACCGCTTCCTCGGACGAGCGGTGACCATCGACGAGCCGGCACACTACGAGACGCTGCTGGAGGCGCAGTACGTCATCGCGGATGTGGAAAAGCGTTGCCAGCGCATCGTCGACCAGATCCGCGCCTTGGAAGCGGAGAAGGGCTGGCGCATCCCTATCGACGAAGGGCTGCTGGAAGAGGTGACCCACCTCGTCGAGTACCCAACGGTGCTGTGGGGGGCCTTTGACGAGGAGTTTCTCGCCGTCAACCGCCATGTCCTCGTCACCGCGATGCGCGAGCACCAGCGCTACTTCCCGGTGGAAAACGTGCGCGGCGAATTGCTTCCGTACTTCGTCACCGTGCGCAACGGCGACGACCGGCACCTCGACACGGTGCGCAAAGGGAACGAGAAGGTGCTGCGGGCGCGTTTGGCCGACGCGCGGTTTTTCTACGAGGAGGACCAGAAGCTGACCATCCCTGAAGCCCTCACCAAGCTGAAGACGATCGTCTACCACGAGGACCTGGGCACGCTGGCTGACAAGGTGGACCGCGTGCGCGCCCTCTCCGCGCGCGTTGCCGACGCCCTCGGACTCGACGAGGAAACGAAGCGGCTCGTGGACCGTACGGCGGAGATCTGCAAGTTTGACCTCGTTACGCAGATGGTGTATGAATTTCCCGAGCTGGAGGGCATCATGGGCGAGGACTACGCCCGCCGGGCCGGCGAGCCGGAAGCGGTGGCCCGGGGCGTCTTTGAGCACCACCTGCCGCGTTTTGCCGGGGACCAGCTGCCCGCCTCCGATGTGGGCGCCGTGGTGGGCGTGGCCGACAAGGTGGACACCCTC
>PKQU01000121.1 GCA_017577925.1 Bacillota bacterium | reverse complement strand
AGTACTTGCCGTACCGGTCGAAATACCGGCTGTCGTCGCCGACGTGGTTGAACACCCCGTCGAGGATGATGCGCATGCCGCGCCGCTTGGCCTCTTTGGCCAGGCGCTGGAAGGTTTCGTTGTCCCCGAACATGCGGTCAATGCGCGTGTAATCCGCCGTGTCGTATTTGTGGTTGGACGCGGCCTCGAAGATGGGGTTGAGGTACAGCGTGTTCACCCCGAGGGATTGCAGGTAGTCCAGCTTTTGGAGAATCCCCTCCAAGTCCCCGCCGTAAAAATCGTTGCTCCATTGGCCATCCTTGTCGTACACCGGCTGGCCGTCACGGTATTTCAGAGCGTAATCCGGGATGCCGTCATCGTCGTCGTCAAAGTCGCAGCAGGTCCCGTCCGGTTTCAAGAGGCGCGGGTTGTCGGGCAGATCGTCCCAGGCATTGTGTTCAATGGGCGTGCTGCCCCGGCTGCCGACGGCGTCCTTGGCCCGGTCGTTCTCGCGATTCCCGTTGGCGAAGCGGTCGACAAAGATCTGGTACACCACGGCGTGCTTGGCCCAGTCCGGCGTGCGAAAATCCTTGTCATAAACCGTCAACTGAAAATCGCGCGGATTTTCCGACACCGCTTTGCCCAAATGCCCGTCCTGCGCCGCCGTGTCGTTGTCGCCGTAATAGAGGCGCGCCGTTCCGTCGCGGACGACGAAGTGGTACCAAATGACGGTTGGGCTCGAGAAGGTCAGCGTGGCTTCCCAATAATCTTTTTGCTTGGCAAAATCGCTGGCCACCTTGCGCATCGGAACGCTGAAGCGCTTCTTTTGCCGGTCATCCCAGTAGGACAGGACAACGGACTCGGCATCGCCCCGCTTGGTGGCCAGGCGGAGCCGCACCGGTTGCTCCGTCGGCACCGCGCCGGTGGGCGCGCGGTAGACGGGATCGCGCGTGTCATGGTAAAGATCGGCCGCCGACAGTCGGTTATCGGGTCCGCCAGCAGGTGGCACGTAATCGTGGGTCACGCGCTTGGTGCGGTGGTCATAGCGAAAGGTAACGGTGGCCCCTTCCGGCTCCACGACGGCCAGCGTGGCGTTGCCGCTTTCGCCGCTCCCGTCGCCGTAGTGTTCGTCTTCCCACGACGTCCCCAGCACCACTTTGAACTGCCAGGCCCCTTGGGGCACGCGGTAGAGCGCTTCGTACACCTGGTCGAAGTCATCGTCGCGCAAAAAGCCCGTGGAGGTTTCCGGTTTCCAATCTTCACCGATGCCCAATTCATTTTGGAAATTGCCAACCAAGCGCGGTCGCTTCTCCTCCGGAATGGGCGCATACACGAGAGAGTTCGCACTCTTCTTCGTTCGGTAGCTGAACCAGAAGGTCACATCCTGTTCCTCGGGAACCGTCACCGTGATGTTGGCCCCATCCCGCGCCCCGTCTTGACCGTAGTTTTCGGCCCAGCTGCCGTTTATGGCGAATTTGTATTCGTACGTCCCCGCGGGCAGACGGCCCGACCATTCGTACAGGCCATCGCCTTTGTGCGTCATCCGGGTCTGGGGGGCTTCCGGATCCCAGTTGCTTGACGCTCCCGCCGCCTGCTGGAGCGTGCCCACCAGGGTGACGGTGACCGGAGGCGCGTCGTCCGCTGCCCGCACCGGCATCCCCCATGCCGCCGTCCACCCGTTGGCCAGGAGCAGCACAACCAGCAGCAACGCCAGCGCTGGACGCTGAAAGCGATTGGTCTTGCCCATTCTCTTCTCCTCCTCTCAATCCGATGGCTTGTTCTCTCGCGTTGGCTTATCCTTTACTGAAGCGTTTGCGGCGCCGTATACGTTACCTTTAACCAGTAGACCGGCTTGGGGTTCGTCGAAGGCGTGTTATAGCTTCGAAATCGCCCAGTCTTTGGCATCCCAATACAATTCCGCCGTAACCGGCTTGTTTGCCTTGGCGTAAATCCGTCCGACCTGCACAAATTGCGTGTTATCGGCCGGACGAATGTCCAAGTCGGTCGCCCCTGCCCGGAACGGAATAGGCCACGTACCCGTTTGCAGGAATGGTCAAGGTTACCCGACCGTAGGCGTCGGTACGGAGAGCGGGGCCGTTGCCGGTGTAGTCGTGCAAGGTCACGTTGGCACCAAAGCAGGTCTGTACGGTGACCGTTTTGCTGGTGGCGCGATTGTCGTTAAGCCCCTCCAATAGCCGGTTGCCTCCGGTCCGCTCATACACAAAGACATCTTCGTCTTTCCAACGCTCTTGGGTCGTTCCGTACGCAATGTGTTCGTGGATCCAAATGAGGTTGTCGATGATCGGCTTCATTCCGTATTGGTAGTAATCCTTCCAGAACACCGTCGGATACCCTTTTGACGTCAAGATGTAGGCATACGCCAAATGCTTGTTATTGTAGATGGGGTCGTGCCGATCCGTATCATGGTTTTCGACAAACGTCACCGCCTTCCACGGATCGATGCCGACCAGGCCCGCGTGGTCCAATCGACGCATGTCGTAGTACCTGTCCGCATTGCACATGTTTTTCAGCTCCTCGCGCAACGCAAAATCAAACACATGGGCCCGCCCTTCCATCGCCGTGTTCGCCCACCAGTTCAACGTATCCCGGTTGGCATCCCAGTACTCACCGATGGCGAATTTTCCGTTCATGGCCCCATAGGACAGATAACTTTTCAGGAAGGTGTAGCTGATGCCTTTCACGTAATCCAGACGGTATCCCTGAACATCGAGGGCTTTGGTCAGCCAATCGCCTGCAACCTTCAGTCCATCGGCCACATACGGATTGTCATGGGCAAAATCGCGCCCGAAGCTGGAATCCTCGTTGGGAACATTGGCATCCTGAATGTTGTAGTTGGGGTGAAAATCGTAAAACCCCTTTTGAAACCGCCCGTACCCCACATTGCCGTACGCATCTTTGTAATGAAAATTCCAATTCCCGTCGTCCCCGTTGCGGTGGTTCAGCACCAGATCCACATACACATCCAGTCCGTTCGCGCGCATCACGGCCACGGCACGTTGCAGTTCTTCTCGCGTCCCCCATCGCGTCGCCACGGTGCCTTTCTGGTCCTTGCTTCCGATATCATAGTCGTCAAAGGGATCGTACCCGTTGGAATAGCCCCCTGAAGCCCCTTTAAGCACCGGAGGAATTCATACGGCGGTGAACCCCGCCCGTTTTAGACCGTTGGCCTGCTTGGCCAAATGCGTCCACCACGAATCACTTGTCCCGGTACTGGCGTCCCAATAGAAGCCTTGCATCAATACGCCGGCGGACGCGGAAGACGCACAAGCCATCCACAACAGGCACCCCACAACCAAGGCTCGCCAGGAACGCCGCAACCCTCGAGATTTTGTCATTCTTGACACCCCATTCTATTCAAAGATTTCAGATTATTTTGTTCATGAGGGTGTCGCGGCAGCGCATTACGCTGCTCGCACCAACACCCGTCCCTGCCACGGCGGCAACGCAACCGTCACACGGCCCGCCGCAACGGCAAACACCTCCCCGCTCAACGCATCAACGAGCCGCGGCGCGTCACCAAAGGCACCGGCATCCAGCGTGACCGCAACCGGACGCGGCCCGTTGTTGAGCGCCACGCCCACCACCTCCTCGTCGGCGAGGCGCAGAAACCCGTACCCACCCACGAGCGGATCCACCCACCACGTGCGTACCGCACCGCGGCGCAGCGCCACGCAGTTGCGGCGGAGGCGAATCAGCTGGCGGTACCACCCGAGCAGCTCCCGGTTCTGGCGCGCTTCGTCCCAGACCATCGTCCGGCGGCAGTCGGGGTCCGGACCGCCTTCCATCCCCACCTCGTCTCCGTAATAAATCATCGGTGCGCCGAGGTACGTGAGCTGAAAGAGCACCGCCAGGCGCATCCGCTCCACGCGGCCGCCGCACAGCGTGAGGAAGCGCTCGGTGTCGTGGGAGCCGATGAGGTTCCACGACGCGAGCAGCGCCGGCTCTGGATACCGCATGCGCCAGTCGGCCAGCTGGGCGTCAAAGGCGGCCGCATCGATCTGGCGCGTGGCGAAGAAGGACACCACGGCGTCGCGGAAGGGGTAATGCATCACCCCGTCAAACTGGTCGCCGGAAAGCCACGGTGCCGCGTCGTGCCAGATTTCGCCGATGATCAGGGCATCAGGCTTGATGCCCTTCACCACCTGACGAAAGGCGCGCCAAAAGGCATGGTCCACCTCATTGGCCACGTCCAGGCGCCAGCCGTCGATGTCCGCCTCCCGCGTCCAGTAGGCGGCCACCTGAAGCAGGTAGTCGCGCACCGCAGGGTGGTGGGTCATGAGCTTGGGCATCGTCCACACGCCGCGGGCAAAGGTTTCGTAGGTGGGCTGGGGTTGGGTGCGCACCGGGAAGTCGTCGATGCGAAACCAATCCGCATAGGGGGACGCCTGGCCGCGCTTCACCACATCCTGAAAGGCGAAAAACCCGGACCCGCAGTGGTTGAACACGGCATCCAAAATCACGCGCATGCCGCGGGCGTGGGCGTCGCGCACAAGGGCGCGAAGCGTATCCAGGTCGCCGAAGTGGGGATCGATGCGAAAGTAGTCGGTGGTGTCGTACTTGTGGTTGGACGGGGAGGCAAAGATGGGCGTCAGGTACAGCGTATTGACCCCCAGCTCGGCGAGGTAGGGAAGCTTCTGCCGGATGCCTTCCAGGTCGCCGCCGTAGACGCTCGTCGCCGTTGGGCGCGCATCGGCCGTCCACGCCTCAACGCCCGCCGGGTCGTTGGTCGGGTCGCCGTTCGCGAAGCGGTCGGGGAAGATCTGGTACACCACCGCGTCGGCAGCCCAGTCGGGCACCGTAAACGCATCCCCCGGGCAAATGTACGGGTAGTGAAAGGTGCCCGCCTGCGCCCAGTCCGCCGCAAGGCCCCGTTCCCCGTACCAAAGCCCTTCGCGTCCGTCGTGCAGGTAAAAGGCGTAACGCACGCGCCGCGTCGGGACGAGGAGATGCGCCTCATAGTAATCGTGGCGCGCGCCAGAGGCCACCTTTTCCATGGCCACGGCCTCTTCCGGTCCCTCGGGGTCATAGCGGTCGCCGTAGACCACGTGGCACGAGACAAGGTCGCCGCGCGCCGCCCGCAGGCGCACGCGCAGCCGGTCGGGCGCAACGGGAAAGGCAAAGGCCGGATCTGGCCGGTGCTCGATCGCGGCACGGTTCACGTTCGGGTCACCTCGTTCCTCGTCGGATTGGGTCCGCCCTTGTGCCTGTGCCCACCCGCCGCAAGGGTTTGCAGCTTCGTTCTCCGGCGTCCCTCGACGCTAACCCTTCGTGCCGCCCGCCGTCAGCCCGGAGATAAAGTAGCGCTGCAACGCCAGATAGACCGCCGCAATGGGCACGGCGATCAGCACGGCGCCGGCGGCAAAGGTGGTGAAGTTCTTGCCGAACTGCTGGTTGATCATCCCAAACAACCCCACAGCTAAGGTTTTGTTTTCGGGACTCGTGAGCACGATTTGCGGAAGCAAAAAGTCGGTCATCGGGCCCATGAAGTTGAACAGGGCCACCACGGCCAGGATGGGCTTGGCCAGCGGAAGAAGGATCTTGAAGAAGACCTGGGTATGGCTGGCCCCGTCGATGCGCGCCGCCTCATCGAGGCTGCGCGGGATGGTGTCGAAATACCCCTTGACCAGCCACGTGTTGAACAGGGTCACGCCGTTACCCGTTGAAGCATGGCCCGCTCCATTTCCGAAAACGCATCCCGCCTCCTCCCCCTCCACGTTCAGATGGCGGCATGGTTCTATTCCATGTTTTATGATTGTTTAAGTTTTTAGAATAAAGTAAGGGTGATTATGCGAAAAATTTTAAATACATGCGGGAAAAAGAGAGAAATGCTGCGCTGCGTTTCGAACAGGGCATCTCTCTCCTTCTTTTTCTTTTTGAAAACGGTTTATCCCTTTACGCCTCCCACTGTCAACCCCGATACCAGCCACTTTTGCGCCAGGAAAAAGACCACCAGGGCGGGCAGCGTGACGATGACCGCTCCAGCAGCCATATAGTGGTAATCGGACACATATTGGTTCACAAACTGCTGCAAGCCGATGGGAAGGGTGTATTTCTCCTCCGCACTCAAGAACGTCAAGGCAATGAGGAACTCGTTCCACGCCGTGATAAACGTGAAAAAGCCTGTCACCGCCAGGCCCGGCAACGACAAGGGGAGAACGATCCGCCAAAACGAACCGATCGGCCCTAACCCGTCCACGAAAGCCGCTTCCTCGAGCTCATACGGAATGGTGTCGAAGTACCCCTTGAGCATCATCACGCAGAACGGAACCGCCACCGTCGCGTACGCCAGCACGAGTCCGAGATGGTTGTCCAAGAGACCCAGCTGATTCATCAAGCGGTACAGCGGGA
>PKQU01000120.1 GCA_017577925.1 Bacillota bacterium | reverse complement strand
AGATCGTCACCAAACAGGGGGCGGCGGCGGGGATTATCGCGGGAGTGGCGACGGTCACCTTGATTACCATGACGAATACCACGCTTGACACCCTATTTCCCGAATTCCCCCAAGCGGTGAAAGATTTAAACGTCGGGATCGTGGCGTTGGTCGTAAACGTGGCGGTCATGATTTTGGTCAGCCTCGCGACGCGGCGTTTTTCGCTTTCCGGCCGGGAAGATCTACCGGCGACAACGAACGCGGACGTGAACCAATAAAGGCTTGTGACCGCCTCTGGGTTTCCACAAAACCCGATCAGAAGAGGGAGGACGTCTTTATGCTGCAAACGGTGTTTCATCGGATTGACCACCTCTATTCCGACATGGTTGCCTGGCGCCGGCACTTCCACATGCACCCCGAGCTGTCGTTTCAGGAGGTGGAAACGCCCAAACGCATTGCCGAACTGCAGCGCTCGTTTGGGCTCGCCGTGCGGGAGGGTGTCGGCGGGCGCGGGGTGGTGGCGGTGCTGGAAGGCGCGTCGCCCGGCCCCACGGTGGCCTTGCGTGCCGATTTCGACGCCTTGCCCATTCAAGATGAAAAGGAGGTGCCGTACCGTTCCCGGGTTCCCGGTGTGATGCACGCCTGCGGCCACGACGCCCACACGGCTATCCTTCTCGGCGTGGCCAAGGCCTTGTGCGCCGTGCGCGACCGGCTGCCGGGACGGGTGGTGTTCATCCACCAGTTTGCCGAGGAGGTGACCCCGGGCGGGGCCAAGGCGATGATCGAGGACGGGTGCCTGGAGGGCGTGGACGTCATCTATGGTACCCATGTGTGGAGCGGCCTGCCCCTCGGCACGATCGGCTACCGGGAAGGGCCGATGATGGCGGCGGCCGACGCCTTCCGCATTGTGGTCGAGGGGCGCGGCGGTCATGGGGCGGCGCCCCATGAGACGGTGGACGCCATCGCCATTGGGGCCCAATTGGTGAGCATGCTCCAGCAGGTGGTCGCGCGGCGGGTCGACCCGGTACAGCCGGCGGTGGTGACGGTGGGGTCGTTCCACGCCGGATCGGCCTTCAACGTCATCGCCGAGCAGGCGGAACTGGAAGGTACGTCGCGCGCCTTCGACGAGGGGGTGCGCACCCTGCTGGAACGGGAGATCGAGCGGGTGGTGCACGGCGTCTGTTCCGCTGCCGGCGCACGCTACACTTACACGTACACGCGCGGGTATCCGGCACTGGTCAACCATGAACGGGAAACGCGCCTGCTGGTCGACATCCTCTCGCGCATCTATGACGCCAACCGGCTCGTGCGCATGGAGCCGTTGATGGGCGGCGAAGATTTTGCCTACTATCTGCAGGAGGTCCCCGGCACCTTCTTCTTTACCGGGGCGGGCAACCCGCAGGTGGGGGCGGCTTACCCGCACCATCACCCGCGCTTTGACATCGACGAGCGGGCCATGGCCGTGGCGGCCAAGACCTTGGCCGCCCTGACGCTGCGCACGCTGGTTGGGGAGAGCGTCCTGGACGGGGTGCAGCTGACCCTGCCCGAAGCCAGCCAGCCGTCGGTGACCACGGCGTAAGGCGAACGGTCCCGGTGGGACGTGGCCGGATCCGCATGCCGTCCGGCGGAAGGCGCCGGGGCGCGGATACGCGAAACGAAAGAGCCCCGGACGCATCAACGCGCGCGTACCGGGGCCCTGCGTGTGGCGGGCCGCTGCCGTTTAGCCGCCTTTGCGGGGACGGCCGTCGTTTGTCCCGTCGTGGGGCGCCGGTCCGGTCGGGTCGCCCCGCGCCCGTTCCGGCTCATCGTTGCCGGGGCCGACCGGCATGGGTTCCTCGCCCTTCTTTGGCCAGCGGCCGGCGCGCCGCGCGGCCTCGCGAAGCAGGTACTCGATGTGCCCGTTGACGGAGCGGAACTCGTCGGCGGCCCATCGCGCCAGGACATCGTAAAGCTGGGGATCGAGGCGGAGGAGGAACGATTTTTTCGGCGCCATGGCCGGTCTTCCCCGACACCTTCAGTAGATGGTGCCGGTGTGGATCACCGGCTGGGCCGGTCGCTCCGCCACGATGGCCACCATGAGGTTGTTGACCATGGTGGCCTTTTTCTCTTCGTCCAGGGCGATGATCCCTTCCTGCTCCAGCTTGTCGAGGGCCATCTGCACCATGCCCACGGCGCCCTCGACGATCTTTTCCCGCGCGGCGACGATGGCTTTTGCCTGCTGCCGCTGCAGCATGGCACCGGCGATCTCGGCGGCGTAAGCAAGGTGGGTCAACCGCGCCTCCAGCACCTCTACGCCGGCCACGGCCAACCGCTGTTGCAGATCGGCCTTCAGCTCGGCGGCCACCTCCTCGGTGTGGCTGCGCAGCGAAATCCCTTCCTGGTCGAACAGGTCGTAGGGATACCGGCTGGCGATGTTGCGGATGGCGGCCTCGCTCTGGATTTCGACGAACCGTTCGTATTCGTCCACGTCAAACAAGGCTTTGGCCGAGTCGACCACGCGGAAGGCGATGACGGCGGCGATCTCGATGGGGTTGCCCTCCACGTCGTTGACCTTCAGCTTGGCGCTCGTAAAGTTGCGAATGCGCAGTGAGACGCGCTTGCGGCTGGTGAGCGGGTAGGTGAGGTGGAGCCCGTTTTCGCGGAGGGTCCCGAGGTAGCGGCCGAAGAACACGACGGCTTTGGCCTCGTTGGGCTGCACCATGACGATGCCGCTGGCCAGCAGCAGGCCGAGCACCAGCAGCGCGATGCCTGCCACATTCCCCGCGCTGAAGAGGAGCCAGGCGCCGAGGCCGAGCAGCGCGAGGATGACGGTGATTCCCACAAAACCGTTGACGGCGGATAAGGGTTTTTCCCGCATCCCATTGCCTCCTCTCAACTGGTGTCAAACGATTTCAACAACATGATATCATTGTGATAGCAAGCGTGGCAAGAAGAAAACCGATGGGAACCCCCATCGGTTCAGGAGACAGCAAAACCCGGAAAAGAGTTTCTTGTTGCGGCGCGCGGGTTAGGTGCGCGGGTAAATCGCCCCGCCCCGGGCACGAAATTCCGCTGCCTTTTCCTTCAGACCCTCGGCGATCGCCGCCTGTTCGTCGAGGCCCTTTTCCCGGGCGTAGGCGCGCAGGTCATGGGTGATGCGCATGCTGCAGAATTTCGGTCCGCACATCGAGCAGAAGTGGGCCGTTTTTGCCCCTTCGGCGGGCAGCGTCTCGTCGTGGAATTCCTGGGCCCGGATGGGGTCGAGGGAGAGGTTGAACTGGTCGCGCCAGCGGAACTCGAAGCGCGCCTTCGACAGGGCGTCGTCGCGCTGCTGGGCCCGCGGGTGGCCCTTGGCCACGTCGGCGGCGTGGGCGGCGATCTTATAGGCGATGACGCCTTCCTTCACGTCCTCCTTGTTCGGCAGGCCGAGGTGCTCCTTCGGTGTGACATAGCACAGCATGGCCGTGCCGTACCAGCCGATCATTGCCGCGCCGATGGCGGAGGTGATGTGGTCGTAGCCGGGGGCGATGTCGGTGACGATGGGTCCCAGGGTGTAGAAGGGGGCCTCGTGGCAAATCTTCATCTGCAAGTCGACGTTCTCCTTGATCTTGTGCATCGGCACGTGGCCCGGTCCTTCGATCATCACCTGTACGTCGTGTTCCCAGGCGATCTTCGTCAGTTCGCCGAGGGTCTTGAGCTCGGCGAACTGAGCCTCGTCGTTGGCGTCGGCGATGGAGCCGGGGCGCAGGCCGTCCCCCAGGGAGATGGCTACATCGTATGCGCGGCAGATTTCGCAAATTTCTTCAAAGTGCGTGTACAGGAAGTTTTCCTCGTGATGGGCCAGACACCAGGCGGCGATGATCGACCCGCCGCGGGAGACGATGCCCGTGACGCGATGGGCCGTGAGCGGGATGTAGGCCAGGCGCACGCCGGCGTGAATGGTAAAGTAGTCGACGCCCTGCTCGGCTTGTTCGATGAGCGTGTCGCGGTAGATTTCCCACGTCAGCTCCTCCGGCTTGCCCCCCACCTTCTCCAGGGCCTCGTAGATGGGCACGGTGCCGATGGGGACGGGGGAATTGCGCAGGATCCATTCCCGCGTTTCATAGATGTGCTTGCCCGTCGACAGGTCCATCACCGTGTCGGCGCCCCACAGGATGGCCCAGGTCATCTTTTCGACCTCTTCTTCAATGGACGAGGCGACGGCGGAGTTGCCGATGTTGGCGTTGATCTTGACGTGGAAGTTCCGCCCGATGATCATCGGTTCCGTTTCCGGGTGGTTGATGTTCGCCGGAATGATCGCCCGGCCGCGGGCCACTTCCTGGCGCACGAATTCCGGATCCATCCCCTCGCGCAGGGCGACGAACTCCATTTCCGGCGTGACGATGCCGCGCTTGGCGTAGGCCATCTGCGTTACCGCGCATCCGGCCTTGGCGCGGAAGACGCGTCGCCCCTTGTGGCCAACGATCTCCTCCACGTCGCCGCGCTCGAGGATCCACGGCCGGCGCAGCTTGGGTAGGCCCTTTTCCAGGTCGACGGTGTAATGGGGGTCGGTGTAGGGGCCGCTCGTGTCGTAGACGCGCAGGGGCGGGTTTGTCTCCTCACCGCGAAGCCCTTTTGTGGGGCTGAGCGTGATTTCGCGCATCGGCACGCGGATGTCGGGGCGCGAGCCTTGCACGTACACCTTCCGGCTGTTGGGGAAGTAGTTCGTGTAGGAGCCGATGGAGAGGTTCAGCTTGCGAGCGGACATGGCGCCTCCTCCTCTGCCGCGGAGTGTTGACAGCGCCGCACGTCCACACGGTGGCAGGGGAGGGATCCGGGGCGGAAAGCGACGAAGAATTGCGGCGAATGTGAAAGGGGTGAAAAAAGGCCGCCAGGGAAGGCGGCCGTGCGTGGCGAATGGTGCGTCGGTGCACGTTCCCTGCGCAGGCATTACCCTGGTCAGGTTCAGACGGTCGGTGACGGATTCCTGGTCACCCTCTCAGCCCGGCTCCCCGAGCTCCCGTGTGCGGTATGCGGTTGGCTGTCATCTCTATCGTAGCGCAGCGGGGGACAACAGGCAACAAATTTGTTCCATGGGCCCCGAGCGACCCATGCCGAATCAGGGAAAAGTGCCGCATTCGGGAACCCGGGCGGGTGCGTCAACGCCGAGGACGTCATCGGGCACCGCAAGGCCAAGGGTCTTGACCAGGTGCCGCAGGTCTTCCGGTAGGGGCGACGAAAAGGCCATCGCCGCGCCGGTCAGCGGATGGGTGAAGGCCAGCCGGGCGGCGTGGAGGGCCTGCCGGGCGATATGCTCGGTGGCGGCGCCGTACAGTCGGTCCCCGAACAGCGGATGGCCGAGGTGGGCGAAGTGGACGCGGATCTGGTGCGTTCGGCCCGTCTCCAATTCCGCCTCGACAAACGACGCGTCGTCCGTTTGCGTAAGCACGCGGTAGCGCGTGACGGCCGGTTCCCCGCGTTCATCGACGCGCCGGCGCAGCGGATGGCCCGGATCCCGGGCGATGGGGGCGTCGATGACGCCCGTGCCTTCGGCCAGGCGGCCGTGCACCACGGCCAGGTAGACGCGGCGGATGCGTTTTTCGCGCAGGGCGCGGTCGAGAAGCTGGTGGGCGTAGGCGTGCTTGGCCACCAGCAGCAGGCCCGAAGTGTCGCGGTCGAGGCGGTGCACCGGACGCACGCGGGCCTCCACGCCCTGCTGCTGCCAGTGGTAGGCGATGCCGTGGGCGAGGGTGCCCCGCTCATGACGGCGCACCGGATGCACGTTGATCCCCGCCGGCTTGTCGACGACGAGCAGATCGTCATCCTCGTAGACGAGGCCAAAGGGCACCGGTTCCGGCACAAGGTCCGGCTCCTCCCACGGGCGGATGGCCACGGCCAATCGGTCGCCGGCCCGTACCGGGCGGTCGAGCCACGGCATGCGTCCGTTGAGCCGGATGCCGCGCATCCGGGTTAACCGGTTGATCATCCGATTCGACAGCAGCAGCGGCCCCTTGAGCACCTCGCGTACCGTGCGGCCCTCCCAGTCGACCGGCACGGTGAACGTGATCCACTTATTGTGCCGCTTGACGGGAGTGTTGTCCATGTGTGCAGCCTCCTTGGCGCTTCTCCCCCTCTATGATAACCGACACCCCTGTTGCGAACAGGGATGGAGATCATAAAACTAGCCAAGTCGGTATACATATGAAAGCGATGGATGTAAGCGCTCTTGCCGCGGGTGCGAGCCTGCATTAAAAAACCTTTCTGTTCAGAGAATTCCGGGTATATGGGGGGAAGCATATGGAAATCGGGCCGGAGAAACTGCGCTGGATGTATGAACGCATGCGGTTGATCCGCGAATTTGAGTTGGCCGTCCGGGATTACTTCAGCAAAGGGCGGATTCCCGGATTCGTGCACCTGTATGCCGGTGAGGAAGCGGTTGCGGTGGGTACGTGCGCCCATCTCACCGATGGCGATTTTCTTACCAGTACCCATAGAGGGCATGGCCACTGCATTGCAAAGGGTTGTGATGTAAAGGGGATGATGGCCGAGATTTTCGGCAAGGCCACAG
>PKQU01000119.1 GCA_017577925.1 Bacillota bacterium | reverse complement strand
GCGCGTGGCACCCGCTTCGATCATGGCCCACGCCGTCTGCGCGTCGCGCACCCCGCCGGAGGCCTTGACGCCCATCTCCGGGCCCACCGTCTCGCGCATCAGCCGCACGTCGGCCACCGTGGCTCCGCCCGGTCCGAACCCCGTGGAGGTCTTGACGTAATGGGCGCCCGCCTCCTTCGCCAGCTGGCACGCGCGCACCTTTTCCTCATCGGTCAAGAGTGCCGTTTCGAGAATCACCTTGACCAGGGCCTTCCCTCGCGCGGCCTCCACCACCGCGGCAATATCGTCCCGCACGGTCGACTCGTGCCCCGACTTGAGCGCCCCGACGTTGAGCACCATGTCCACTTCGCTCGCCCCGTCAGAAAGCGCTTGCGTGGTTTCGTATACCTTGACCGCCGTGGGTGTCGCGCCGAGCGGAAATCCGATCACCGTGCACACCCGCACCGGCGTGTCCGCAAGGCGCCTGGCTGCCGTGCGCACCCAGTAAGGGTTGACGCAGACAGCGTAAAAACCATACGCCCGCGCTTCGTCGCACAGCTTGAGGATGTCCGCCTCCGTTGCCGTCGGTTTGAGGAGCGTGTGGTCGATGTATCGAGCCAAGTCGCGCATTCAACCGGTTCCCCTTTCCAAGCCCAAGTACGCGTATGCTTTCGTGAGCACGTCCACGTTGTTGTCGTACCCATGCTCACGTTGTCGCCGCCACGCTTCGTGCGGCGCAAGCCACTGCGCCTCGTTGATCTCCTCCACCTGCGGGCGAACCGCCCCGTCGGTGGCTTCCACGAGAAAGTAGTGCACTTCCTTGTCCACCGTCTTTCCTTCCCTCGGGTGGACGTACTGGTACCGCACAACCGCCAGCGGGCGGACGATGCGGCCGCGCACGCCCGTTTCCTCAGCAATCTCGCGCAACGCCGTCTCCTCGATGGTCTCCCCCGGCTCCTGCTTGCCCTTGGGAAAGGTCATCTTGCCATAGCGATCCTCAATCATCAGAATCTCCAAGCCTCCGTGGCGCTTGCGGTACACCACGCCACCGGCGGACACTTCACGCATCCTTTCACCCCCCAAAATCGCATGGCGGAAGAGCGGAGGGCAACACGCCTTCATCCTACGCATTCTCGTCCTGCCTTGCAAGCCTGTCCCCCACCCAACCACACGAAGTTCCCTGCCACGCGTTTGCGTCCGTCACCCCGCAACCGGGCAACCTGAGAAAGGTTTTGTGTTTATTGTAACACACATCCATCGCCATCCCACCAACCCCTTCTGCCGCTCCCCATGCCAAAAAAACGCTGCAGGCCACACAGGACCTACAGCGTTTCATCCGGTTCAGCGGCGTGACTACCGCGCCAACCGGCGGATCGCCTCGACCGCCTCCGGGTTCTCCAAAGCCGACAGATCGCCGGCACTCATGCCAAGGTAGGCGGCGCGCACGGCACGGCGCATGATTTTGGCGTTGCGCGTTTTGGGCAGGTCGGTAACGAAATGGATGGTCTTGGGAC
Organism: Bacillota bacterium; assembly: GCA_017577925.1. Classification (GTDB taxonomy): domain Bacteria; phylum Bacillota; class Bacilli; order Calditerricolales; family Calditerricolaceae; genus Calditerricola. The sequence continues at coordinate 5,078 of PKQU01000119.1, read as the reverse complement.
GCAGGGCCTTGCCCATCCGCTCGGCAACCCAATCGAGCAGTTCCCGCGCCAGCACCTCAGACGCTTCTGCGCCAGGCTTCAGCACGACGAAGCAGACCGGCACCTCGCCCTTTACCTCATCCGGAACGCCAATGGTCGCCGCCTCCTTGACGGCCGGGTGGTCGACCAGCACCGATTCCACTTCCGCCGGCCCCAACCGCTTGCCGGCCACGTTGAGGGTGTCGTCGGAGCGCCCCGTGATCGTCCAAAAGCCCTGGTCGTCGAGGATCACCCAGTCGCCGTGCACCCACGTGTCCGGCCAGCGCTTCCAGTACGTTTCCTCGTACCGCTCGGGATCCTGCCAAAAGCCCCGCGTCTGGCCCACCCACGGCTGGGTCAGCACCAGCTCGCCCACCTCGCCGCGCACCGGCCGGCCGTCCTCCCCGTACACCTCGGCGGCCATGCCGGGCAGCGCGGCGTTGAACGTGACCGGCGCGATGGGCTTCACCAGGACGTTGCCGAGGATCCCGCCGGAAATTTCCGTCCCCCCCGAATAGTTAAAGATCGGTACGCGACCCCGGCCCACCTTGTCGAACAGCCACAGCCACGGCTCGGGATTCCACGGCTCACCCGTCGATCCGATGACGCGCAGGCTGGACAAATCATGCCGGTGGGCCAACGCCTCGCCGTGGGGCATCAGCGAGCGGATCAGCGTCGGCGAGATGCCCAGGTGCGTGACGCGGTGACGGGCAACGAGCTGCCAGATGCGATCCGGTTCCGGATAGTCGGGGGTGCCGTCGTATAGCACCATCGTCGCCGCGTTCAAGAGCGCACCGAAGACAAGGAACGGGCCCATCATCCAGCCCATGTCGGTGACCCACAGAAGCACCTCTCCAGGCTTCAGGTCCATGCCGAAGCCGGCATCGAGGGCGGCCTTGATCGGAAAGCCGCTGTGGGTGTGCACCGCGCCCTTGGGTCGCCCCGTCGTGCCCGAAGTGTAGAGGATGAGCAGCGGATCGGCACTGTCCATCGGCGCGGCCGCCACATGGCCGCCCTCAACTTCCAGCTCGCGCCAGTCGAGGTCGCGCCCCTCGCGCCACGGGATGGCCCGCCCGGTGCGCCGCACGACGACCACCCGCTCGACGCACAGCGCCTGGTCCACCGCCCTGTCGGCTTCCTCCTTCATCGGGACGACCCTGCCGCGCCGGTAGAATCCGTCGGCCGTGATCAACACCTTCGCCTGGGCGCTTTCCAGGCGTTTGGCCACGGCGTCAGCCCCAAAGCCGGAGAAGGCCGGCATCACCACGGCGCCGATCTTGGCTGCCGCCAGCATGGCCACGACGGTTTCGGGGAGCATCGGCAAGTAAAGAGCCACGCGGTCCCCCTTTTCGATTCCCAGCCGCTTCAGCCCAAACGCCACGCGGCTGACCCACGCCGCCAGCTCATCGTAGGTAATTATGCGCGTCCGCCCTTCCTCCCCTTCCCACACGATGGCCGGACGGCATCGCGCGGCAGGGTCGTCCAGCCACTTGTCGACGGCGTTGTGCGCCGCGTTGAGCCGGCCCCCCACAAACCACTCCGGCCACGCCGGGCCACGCGAGACATCGAGCACGTGCCGATAGGGTGCAAACCAGGCGATGCCGAGGGCCTTTTCCGCTTCTCCCCAAAACCAGGCCACATCGCGAATCGACGCGGCGTAAAAGGCGTCATAGTCGTCAAACCCCAGCGCCTTCATCCACTGCGCCAGCCGCGTGTTGCGGACGTACTCCGGTGTCGGGTACCAAACGGGTTCTGCCATCGGTTTCCCTCCTTCTCCGAGAAACGCTTGCTCTGCCCCGATTTTATTCCGATTACATTATCAATTTAGCATTCTTTTTCTATTCAGAAAACCTTGATTTCGTGTCCGCACATGCAGGTATCACGACGTTATCCATGTCAACCCTGGCGAGGAGGATGATCTCAGAAACAAAAACGCAGACTTCCGGAGAAGCCTGCGTTCAACGGGCCGAACGGGCAAGTACATATAAAAAATACGGCGCACCGACAACGGCGACGACGATGCCGGCGGGAATCTCCGACGGCTGCACCACCACGCGCCCAACCGTATCGGCTCCCAAGAGTAAACATGCGCCGAGCAATGCCGACGCCGGCACGACGTGCGCATGATGCACGCCGACCAAGCGCCGCGCCAAATGCGGGGCAATCAGTCCCACAAACCCGATCCCGCCGCTCACCGACACCGAAGCCGCCCCGAGCGCGACGGCAGCCGCCAGCAACTGCAACCGCTCTTTTGCCACCGACACGCCGAGCCCGGTTGCGATGGTCTCGCCAAATAAGAGCGCGTCGAGAACACGGGATTTGAAATAGACATAAAGAAACAGCCCCACCACCCATGGCAACAATGTCCATGCATGATCCAGGGTGGCTCCCCATATGCTTCCCGTGAGCCAGGTCGCCACAAACTGGTACAGCTCCCGGCTGAGCCGGAGGGACAGCACGGTCATAAGCGCGCTCAACCCGGCGGCAACGGCCACGCCGGTTAACACGAGACGACCTGGCTGCAGCCCCTGCCGCCGCTCGTAGGACAAGGCGAACACGAGAACGGCCGCCAGTGCACCGCCCACAAACGCGAGGAACGGCAACAGGAGTACCGGAGCACCTGACCCCGTCGGGAACCAGGAAAGGTACAGAACCACCATCACGCCCGCACCGGTGGAAATCCCTAAAAGGTGCGGGTCGGCCAGCGGGTTGCGCGAGACCGCCTGAATGACACATCCCGACAGCGCCAGGCCCGCACCCGCAAATGCCGCAACGAGGACGCGCGGAAGCCGAAACTCGAATAAGATCAGCTCCTGCTTCGCCGTCCCCATGCCGGCGAGCGTTTTGACCACTTCCACCGGGTTCATGCGGCTGGCCCCGGTATTCAGGCTGATGGCAACGATCACGAGCAGGCAGAGGAAGAGAATCGGAATCACCGCACGTCGGCGACCTATACGAATCCCCCCTTCCCTTTGCGGGCCACGTACAGGAAAAAGGGCACGCCGATTAACGCAAACAGCACGCCGATCGGCGTTTCATAAGGCGGGTTGATCATGCGCGCGCCGATATCCGCCCAAATCATCAACAGCCCGCCGAGGACCGCGGAACACGGGATGACCGCACGATAATCAACCCCCACCACAAAACGGGCCAGATGCGGAACGACGAGGCCGACAAAGCCGATCGGACCGACCGCCGACACCGCGCCGCCGGCAAGGGCCAGCACCACAGCGGCACCTGCCAGCTTCACCCTTGTTGTTTTTTGTCCCAGTCCGGTGGCCACGTCGTCGCCAAGGCTGAGAAGGGTGATCGACCGGGACAAGAACACCGCGACAAGGATAGCGGAGACCAGCCACGGCGCCAGCCATTTCAACTGGCTCCATTTCACACCCGCCACCCCGCCGGCAAACCAGAACGCCAAATCTTGACTGAGCTGAAAGTGAAGCGCAATTCCCTCGCTTAAGGACGTAAACAGGGCGCTCACCGCGGCGCCGGCGAGCACGAGGCGAACGGGCGTCACACCACCCCTCGTCAGCGCGGTGATTCCATAAACAAGCGCCGCGGCAACGGCGGCGCCACAAAAGGACCACAGAATGAGCGCCTGATAGGAAAGACCGGGAAAAAACGCAAAACAGACGGCTACCGCAAAGATCGCACCGGCATTCAGCCCCAGCAATCCGGAATCGGCCAGCGGATTTCGGGTCATTCCTTGCATGATCGCACCCGCGACCGCAAACGCCGCGCCGACAAGCACATCGGCAAGCGAACGGGGCAGGCGCAGATCGCGGACAATGGCGTGGGCGGTTTGCTGCGCATCGTAAGCGAAAAGCGCATCCCATACGGTCGCCAAACGAATGTCCGCAGCGCCGACCGAGATCGACAGGGCAATGCTCAACACAATGGCGCCCAATCCCCCCACGAGCACGAGGGATGCCGCCCACGGACGAGCAGGCAATTGAGGTTCCGGTTTTCGTCCTCCTGGTTTCATCGTGTTCCGCGTGTTCATTTTTGATGGGCAGAAAGAAGGGTTTCGACAACAAGATCGAGCTGGTGTTCAACGGAAATGGCATCGGAAAACCAAATGTCTTCAATCTTCAACTCGTAAACATGACCGTCTTTCACAGCACCAAGGTTTTTCCAAATGGCGCTGTTTTTCAACTCGCTTTCCGCCTGTTCGGTTCCGTCCGTCTTGTATACGGTCCAGAACATGTGGTCAGCCGCGTAGTCAGGCAGCGCTTCCAGCGAAATCAATTTCCACTGCGAACCTTGTATTACTTCTTGCCGGATTTTCTCCGGGGGTGTCAGCTGCAGCGCATTGTAAATGACCTGGCCGGCATGACCAAAATTGTCGCCAATGACGTAAAAATCCTTTCCTTGCAGCTTGTAAATGCCAACGGTTTCGCCCTCGCCGATGACGCCTTTGATTTTCTCACGGGCGGCCGCGGCTTTCTGTTCAAAGCGTTGAATCCATTCCTCCGCTTCCTTTTGCTTACCAAAAAGCTCGCCGAATACGCGGATCTCTTCTTGGATGTTCTTGTAGTGGCCGAACGGAATCAACACCGTCGGCGCGATTTTCGACAACTGTTCGTACTGGTCTTCCAAATACACAATGATGAGGTCCGGATTCAGTTCGGCAACTTTCTCCAGGGACATCGGGTTGCCGACGTTTTCAATTCCCTTCGCCTGGTCGCGGATGTACGGATTTTCCATCACCGCCTGCGAAACCCCTACGGGCTTTACGCCAAGCGCCAGCGCGTTTCCCAAATACTCGTAGGGCATGACAATCCGCTTCGGATGGGCGGGAATTTCCACGGTTTTCCCGTTCGCCATCGAGAAGGTTCGCGTTTCGTTCTCCGCTGCCTTCTCGTTTTCCACTGCGGGATCCCCTTGATTCCCGCAGGCGCTCACCATCGCGAGAACCAGAACGAGGAGCAGCGCAAGTGCAGCCCTTCGTTTTCCCGTCAACATCATGATGGCAACCCCCTCGATCCGACAATGAAGTCACACCGCTAAAAATGATAATCTTTTTCATCACCGCCGTCAAGGGACAGCGGCGCTTT